>SKOM01000091.1 GCA_007120095.1 Candidatus Competibacteraceae bacterium
GCCGGTGCTTCCTCAGCAGCAATATCTGCCGTATCAATTAATACCCGCCAATGTCCTCCATTATTTTCTTCCGGCAACTGGAACGGAACGGATTCGTGAGCCGCGTTAAGCAATACCAAAAAGGTGTCATCCAGCTCCTGTTCACCGCGAGTGGTTAAATGCATCAAACCGGCCTCACCACTGAGTCTCATGCCCAGTGCCTTAGCCTGGGGATCTTGCCAATCGGCCTCTTCCATCTCCGCACCGTCAGGCCGTAGCCACATGACATCCTTGACTCCAGTGCCAGGAATTAACTGGCCTTGAAAAAAGCGGTTGCGATGAAACACGATATGGTCGCGACGCAGAGCCACTAAGCGTTGCGTATAGGCTAACAGGGCTTGACCTTCTTCCTCGCCAATCGCGTTCCAATCTAACCAACTGACCTCATTATCTTGGCAATAGGCGTTATTATTGCCGTTTTGGGTGCGCCCAAACTCATCTCCGGCCACCAACATGGGTACACCCTGCGACAGCAATAAGGTAGCCAGTAAATTCCGCATTTGCTGCAAACGTAAGCTGCTGATTTCAGGGTCATCCGTGGCACCTTCAACCCCACAATTCCAACTGCGGTTGTTATCGCTGCCGTCTTGGTTATCTTCCTGATTAGCCATGTTGTGCTTGTCGTTATAACTGACTAAATCTCTCAGGGTAAAGCCATCATGCGTCGTGACCAGATTAATACTGGCCCAGGTGCGGCGACCACGGCGGTCATAGATATCCGCTGAGCCGGATAGCCGCGAGGCCAGGGCGGCGAGCTGACCTTCATCGCCTTTCCAATAGCGGCGCACGGTATCCCGGTATTGATCATTCCATTCCGCCCAACCGGGAGGGAATTGTCCGACCTGATAGCCGCCCATGCCGGTATCCCAAGGCTCAGCAATCAATTTCACGCCCGATAGCACCGGATCCTGAGCAATGGCATCGAGAAAACTCGACTGATTGCTGAACTCACCATCAACCCGGGCCAAAGTCGTCGCCAAATCAAAACGAAAGCCGTCAACCCCCATGTCCTGCACCCAGTAGCGCAGCGAGTCGGTCACCATGCGCAATACCTGCGGATGGCGTAACTCCAAGGCATTACCGGTACCTGTAAAGTCATTGTAGTATCGGGCATCATCCATCAGGTAATAATACGAGTTGTTGTCAATGCCTCGGAACGATAAGGTCGGCCCGAGATGATTGCCTTCAGCCGTATGGTTGTACACCACATCCAACAGCACTTCGATGTTGGCATCGTGCAGGTGTTGTACAAAGGTCTTAAAGGCATTCAACTCACCCGTTTCCAGGTATTCAGGATGCGGTGCAAAAAATCCGATGGAATTATAGCCCCAGTAATTGCGCAGGCCACGATCAACCAGATGACGATCATGCACAAAAGCATGGACGGGCAGTAATTCCACAGCGGTAATACCGAGATCACGCAGATAATCCACCACCGGAGCGGCACTCAAGGCGGCAAATGTACCCCGATCTTCAGCGGGCAACTGCGGATGTCTCATGGTAAAACCGCGCACATGCAACTCATAGATAATGGTTTCATGCCAAGGACGCGGATCAGGCCGTCGCCCCCAGGTAAAGGCCAGGTCAACAACGCGGCATTTAGGCATATAGGGGGCGCTGTCACGGATATCAAACGATAAATCGCCCAGTTCATCACCGACCCGATAACCAAACAACGCATCGTGCCAGCGCAGTCGGCCACCCAAGGCTTTGGCGTAAGGATCCAGTAACAGCTTATGGTGATTAAACCGGTGCCCTGCTTCCGGCTGGTAGGGGCCATACACGCGATACCCATACAGTTGACCGGGTTGGACATCAGGCAGGTAACAATGCCAAATTTCATGGGTGTATTCCGGCATCGGGATACGCACCAGTTCGCGCCGACCGTCGGCGTCGAACAAACACAATTCGACTTTTTCGGCATGGGCGGAGAACAAGGCAAAATTGACACCTGAACCGTCCCAAGTTGCCCCTAACGGGGTGGGTAAACCCGGCCAGACGCGATAATGTGTTGCTATTGTCATAATTATTTAACTCATTCCGGCACTCAAGAAGCGCGTGATGGTCGCATCCTGCCCCCCTATTGGGCAGGATGCAATCCGATGATTGCCAACAAACTGTAATAATGAGATCGACACTTTGCAAATTTTGCATGAACAGGCCATGATTGCGCTCGTCGACCTATCACACACTATGCCGCCCATGACCGCACAAATTTTTGGCTTGATTTTAATCGTTCTTGGTATTTTCGATTTAGCGCTGGCAGGGGTATTGCGCAGCAAACTGCGCAAACTCCCGCAAACGCCACCACGTCTTGCCCGTTGGGTGGTCATTATCACTTACATCATGGGTGGTCTGGCCATCCTGGCCGGGATTTTGGTATTGCTATTGGGGTGAGGCACCCATACGCTCCGCCAGTCGTTCATGTACCGCTAACAGGGCCGGGATCACCACCAGCACCAGCAGAGTTGCCGAGATCAAACCAAACACGATGGATACGGCCATAGGGATTAAAAACTGTGCCTGCACCGAACGTTCAAACAATAAGGGCACCAAACCCACCACGGTGGTCATGGACGTCAATAATACCGCGCGCAACCGTTGGCAGGCCGCTTCGACAATCGCGGCATCGCGAGTCAGTCCGTCACGAGTCAGGGTCTGATAAAAGCTGACCAGAATAATCGAGTTGTTCACCACAATGCCGGTCAAGCCAAACAGCCCGAACAGCGATAAAATCGTGAGATCAATCCCCAACAGCCAATGCCCGACCAGCGCCCCCAACAGCCCAAAGGGAATGATCGCCATGACAACCAGCGGCCAGCCATAAGAGCTGAATATCCAAGCTAAAATTAGATAAATAAGCCCTAGGGCGAAAAACAAGCCCGTGCGCATATCGGCAATGGTTTCAGCCTGATCAGCGGCTCGCCCTTCGTAAGATGTCACCACCCCATAGCGCATTTCCAGCTCTGGCAAGACATCCTGAGCCAGTTGTTCACGAATTCTACCGGCATTATTAACCTGACGATCGACTTCAGCGGACACCTGCACCGCCAGGCGCCCCTCGGCATGGCGCAGGGTCTCGAACCCCTGGCGTGGCACGAGTTTAGCCACCGTGTCCAAGGGCACCGCCGTGCCGTCTGGCAGCAGCACCCGAAAGCGTTCTAAGGTCACCCCTCGCAAGCGTTCGGCATCGGGCAAGCGCACCTGCACTTCCAGTTCATCAAGACCATCTTGAAAAATCTGTACCCGGCGGCCATCAAAAGCGGAACGCAGTTGCCACCCCAGCGACTCCGGGGTCAACCCCAAGGCCAAGCCTTCAGGTTTAATCTGATAAATCAGTTGCTCACGCCCAAAGGGCATATTGTCTTCCACCGCAAACACCCCAGCATAATCCCGCATGGCCTCAGCCAATTCGAGTGCCGCCGCCTTGATTTGATCAGGATCATCACCCGTAATCCGGGCTTCTAAATCCCGACCCGGTGGCCCGGCCTGGCGCTCGCTAATAGAAAAATTCTCCACGCCCGCAGGAGGCTGCAATCGCGCCTGCCACGCTTGGATCAGCTCAGTGTTACGCACCGTGCGTTGATCGGGAGAGATCAACTCCACCAGCACCGTACCGAATTGATCACCCGAGTGCGCTGGTGCGCCTCCCCCGCCCGAGGCACCTACCCCAACCCGTACGACTGAATGGCGGATTAATCCCCCACCCAGTTCGGCTTCGGTGGCGTACAGCGCGGTTTCAATCTCTTCTAAAAACTGCTCCACCCGCTGGGGTGGCGTGCCTGCCACAAAACCGACATTAGCATTAATGACCGTGCCTTCTGGAGAAGGGAAAAAAGTGAACCCAATTCGTCCCCCGGCCAGCAGACCAAAGGATAAAATCAGCAAAGCGACAGCAATACTCAAGGTCATACCGGAATACTGCACAGCGCGGCTGACCAAGCGGCGAAAATACTGATCACGAAAGCGTTCAAAACCGTGATCGAAGCGTGCGCGTAAGCTGGTCGGTGGGGGAGGCTGTAAATGACATAATACGTGCTGCAATTGAGCAGGTAAAATCAAAAAGCTAATGATTAATGTGGCTAAAATCACACAGACCACCACCAGCGGAATTTCAAATAAGATATTACCGATCACCCCGCCGACCAACATCAGCGGTAAAAACGCCGCCACAGTAGTCAATGAGGCCGAGATCACCGGCGCGAACATGCGCATCGCGCCCTGATAGGCGGCTTCCTGGGCACTAACTCCCCGCTGATGCAGGGCATAGGCGTGTTCGCTAACCACAATGGCATTATCAACGATAATCCCCAGAGCCATGATGAAACCGAACAAGGACATCATATTAATGCTGCCACCCGCCAGCCATAGCGCTAGAAACGCTGTGGTAAACGCAACCGGAATCCCGATGGCCACGCGCAGTGCCAGCCGTCCGTTGAGAAATAAAAATAACATCCCCAGCACCAGCATCAGACCACCGAGACCGTTTTTCAGCAATAACATGATGCGTTCGTAGATCAACTCCCAGAACTCATCGAGCACCAGCAAACGGATACCGGGGGGCAAAGTCGGTTCAGTCTCCTGTAGCCAATCCGCAAACAGCGCTGAATTTTGCAAAGCATCGGCATTTTCCGTGCGCTGCAATTGCAATTCTACCGCTGGCTGACCGGCGTAATACACCCGGACCTGACTATCGCGGGGGCGGCGCTCAATCTCGGCGATATCGCCGAGGCGCAGATAACCGCGTTCGGTATCAGCGAGCAAGGCCAGACCGGCGAAACCCAAGGCATCACGCTGCTGATCCAGACTGCGCAGTTGGCGGGCGGTATCATCGCGCCCGGCAATGCCAGCGGGTAAATCACGACTTAATGCGGCAATACGCTCGGCAATTTGATCCAGGCTCATGCCCAGTTCCAATAGCTGCGCCAAGGGCACCTGAATGACGATTTCTTCTTCCGGTAAACCCGTAAAATCGATCCGGGCGATACCGCGATCCAGTAATTCCTGTTCAAACTGGCGCACTAAGGGTCGCAGTTCCTGCAAAGTATCGGGTCCGGTAACCAATAAGCGCGTGACCGGCTCATAGCGAATAACCCGCCGCACCACCGGTTCCTCAGCGGCCTCAGGCAAGTTCCGCTGTTGGGCGACCACATCTTTGACCTGATCCAGTGCTAATCCCATATCGGTAGAAGCGGCAAATTCCAAAGTGACCGACGCAATACCCAGCGCCGAGGTGGAGGTCATGGTGCGCAGCCCATCGAGGCTGCGTAACTCTTGTTCCAACGGTACGATAATCCCGGTTTCGACATCTTCGGCACTGGCACCGCTCCAGACGATCTGCACGGTGATGATGTCCAGTGCAAAATTAGGGAAGAACTGGGTATTGAGTTGATTCAACGCCCAAGCACCCGATAACAACATCAGCACCATCAACAGCACTGATGCCAAGCGGTGGCGCAAAAATAAACCGATCAGACCAGAGGGACTCATAACAGCGCCATCAACAAGGTCAGCGTCACCACACTGGCCAAAGTCGAGAACAACACCGCCATGGTCACAAAATGCGGCAATAATTTATGCTCCATGGCCACCAGCAAAGCCAGCACGGCGGTCGGCATGCTGGCTTGGAGAATTCCCGCTACCCGCGCCGTATCGGTCAGGGCAAACGGAATCGCCAGCAGTAAGGCGATGATCGGCGCCCCCAGCAGGCGCACCCCGGTAGACATGAGCATATCGCGGTCGATACGAATCCGAGGTGCTGTGGAAAGCTGTACCCCCAGGGTTACCAATAACGTCGGCACCATGGCCGAACCGAGTAAATCGGCACTGCGGGCGATGAATAGCGGTGGCGCTATAGTGCTCGCATTAAAAGCAATGGCCGGTACCAAGGCGATTAAAGCCGGGGTTTTCAACACCGACAACAGGGCATGGCCGCTGCCGCCGCGATGCCAACTGGCAGCCGTTACGCTGATGATAAACGCCGTGACAATCACCGCTAAGAAATACACCGTCGCCGGCACTAAAGCCTCGCGGCCGAGATGAAA
>SKOM01000075.1 GCA_007120095.1 Candidatus Competibacteraceae bacterium
AAACATAGCGGTTTCGATTGCAATTGTCGATATATTCAACTCACAATTTGAGACTCTGGAGACGAAAACAGCCATGAACAGAATATGGAAAAGTGCAGTTTTAGTGGCATTAGCGGTTTTTTTAACGGCTTGTGGCCCCAGCGAAACTGAATTGGCCTTAGAGGCGCGCACCCAGGAGCTTGCTGCTGCACAAGAGCAGATCGACCAGCTCCAGTCAGTCCAGCAAACGCTGGAAGCCGAACTGGAGACCAAGCGTACAGAACTGGCGGATAGCCGGCACAGCTTGGGACAGCTGCGCTCTGAGCAGGATGCCTTGCAGACCGAACTGGCGGAAACCCAAGGTCAATTGGCCGCGACCCAGAATGATTTGGCAGCGACTCAAGAAGAGTTAGCCGACACCGAGACGGCACTGAGCGCCGCTGAAGATCAGATTGCTGAATCTGAACAGACCATAGCCGAGCTGAATGAGCAAATTGCTGGCCTGGAGGTGAATCTTGCCGAGCGGGAACAGCAGCTTCAGGACTATGAATCCGCAGTGGCTTCAGCACACGAGGATGATCGCCTGACTGCGTATCAACAGGCGGCCCCTGATCTGCAAGCCATCTCAGAACACTTACAACAGCTCAGTGAGCACCTCGCGGCGATGCAAGCACAGACCGAATAAAAAATATACGAATAGGCGCTAAACGCTGTTCTTGATGTTGCATTAAACCAGGTCGGGCACAGGACGTGCCTGACAGACATCAGCTTATCACCCTGTCGGGCAACGCTGCGTTTATGTCCGACCAAGGTCACTCCCCCTGCTGGGGGCGGTTCGCGAACCGCCCCTACAGCCTATATTTCATTCGCTGCCGCGCATGGAGGGCACTGCTCTAATGTTCGGATATTTCATTAAACGGCTCTACTGTCACGCTATTGCATTAATAAGGCGGTGATGTCTTTATTATTGAGCATCAAACGGCCTTGTTCGGTAACGGCTAACTCGAAGGCGTCAATGGTTTGGCCATCCTCGCCTTGACGACGTTCTGAGAACGCCGTGATCATAGCCAGCATAGGCGCAATCGCGGGGTTTTGCCCGGCCCCCGTGGCTTCGATCAGAGCCTCCATATTGGTAATGTACAGGTTCAACTCACCTACGCCGCCAAACAGGGCGTCAGGTTCCACCGCCGCCCGCAGATCCAGATCGGTTCGTGATAGGTCGGTTGCGATGAAAGTATCGGGGATCTGGAGTTCCAGAGCGCTTTCCATCAGCACACCCAGCAATTGTTGTTGCCAATATAATGCCTGCAAGTCGCCGTGTATCCCCTCACTGGCTAAACCAATGTGCAGTACCCGGTTGAATAAATCTTGGGGAATACGCCGCAGGCGTAGCTCGAAGTGCGCGGAACGTGGCAGCAGCTCAGACGGCCAGGTTTGGGTGGGGCTGCGGGCACCGTCCATCGACAGACTAAAACCCAGCTCCGGCAACTCGCCCCGGTTGTCTGCCGAACTGTGGATGGCGAACTGATCCAGTCCACCCAATGAATCGTCGGCTTCGTGCATAGCTAGCTCACGCCCTGCCAGGCTGCCACTATAATGATTGATGAGTTTGGATATTTCACCCAGGGTTTCAAACAATGGAATCACCGATTCCAAAGCCGCATCGGGGGCATCAGCGGTCATATCCAGCGCGTCAGCCTGCTCGGCGAGTTTGTTTAGGCGCGTTAGTAACTCGCGCAACTGCTTATAATCTTTACCCTTAAGCTCAGTGCCGCTGGTTAATTGCCCAAGTCGAACCTCGGTTTCCATCATCGTCAATTGCACATCAGCGAGACGCAAATCCTGTTCTTGCTGCCAGGTCGCATCGGTAGCGACATCCAATTGCTGTTGGGCTGCAAGATGGCCGATTCGACCTTCAAAGGGTTCGGTGAGGATCTGCAAATGCAGATCCTCTAAGTTAACATTGATCAGTCGGAAGGCTTCTAATGGTTCCGACCAAGTGCCGCTGAGTTCTTGACCGCCGATGTTGAGTTCGCCGATAAGCTCATCACCTTCACGCAAGGTGAGCGTGTTGGCGATTTGGGTATCCACACGGATTTCATCACCATCGAGTACAGTCAACGTGACAATCATCGGTCCGGCTTCGAAGACACCCTCGTCAAACGCTAAGCCGAAGTGCTGAAACGTGGCGGTGTAAGTGGCTCCATCGGCGCTGAGCGCATAATCACGATCGGCGGTTAATTCCACCGGCTCGACGCTGGCTTCGAGTCGTTCCAACGTTTGGTCAATCAGTGTCCGTATGCGTTGCTCATCGGCGCTGACCATAGCCGGAGTGCTCAATAATCCTGCCATTACTAGACCGGTAAGCAGAGAACGGTAGCTCAATTCAATCACAGGTATTTTCCTCATTGTCAGTGGGTGTGTGGTAGGTCAATGGTGGCTCGCTGGTTCGGAATCGCGTAGCGCGCGGCGCAGAATTTTGCCGACATTGCTTTTCGGTAGCTCACTGCGGAACTCAAACGCCCGCGGCACCTTGTAAGCTGTTAAATTTTGGCGACAGTGATCGATGAGGGATTGTTGGGTGGGTGCTTCATCACGCGGTACGATAAACGCCTTGACGGATTCGCCGGACTGCTCGCTCGGTACGCCGATGACCGCCGCCTCTAATACTTGCGGGTGGCTGACCAGCACGTCTTCGACTTCATTAGGATAAACATTAAAGCCGGAGACTAAAATCATGTCCTTTTTGCGGTCAATGATGCGCACATAGCCTTCATCGTCCATATAGCCAATATCGCCGGTTGCGAACCAGCCCTCACTATCCATCGCATTAGCCGTATCCTCAGGGCGGTTCCAATAGCCGCGCATGACTTGCGGGCCATGCACCCATAACTCACCCGATTCGCCCAGTGGTTGTTCCTGGCCTTGTTCATCACGGAAACACACCTCGGTTGAGGGCAGGGGCAGGCCGATGCTGGCGGTGAACTGTTCTAAATCCACCCGATTGACACACACCACGGGTGAGGTTTCCGTTAAACCATAACCTTCTAGAAGTGGGATGCCGGTGGTTTGTTGCCAGCGCTCAGCGACTGTTTTTTGCACCGCCATGCCACCGGCGATGGCCAGCTTGAGGCGGCTAAAGTCCAGTTGGGCAAAGCCCGGTGTATTCAACAGGCCGTTGTATAGGGTATTCACCCCGGTCATGATGCTGAATGGATAGGCTTGTAGCGTTTTGACAAAACCGCGTAAATCACGTGGGTTAGTGATCAACACATTATGAGTGCCTAAGGCAATGAATACCATGCAGTTGGCCGTAAGTGAGAAGATATGGTAGAGCGGTAGCGGGGTGATCACCACCTCTTCGCCGGGTTTGATGGTGTCACCCAACCACGCCTTGATTTGCGCCAGATTAGCCAGCATATTGCCGTGAGTGAGCATGGCCCCCTTGGCAATGCCGGTTGTGCCGCCGGTATATTGCAAAAAGGCCAAATCGTCCTGCTGCACATCGACATGTTGCAATTTTAACTGCCTGCCCTCGGCTAAAATACGCCGCAACGGTAGGGTATTTTTAATGTGCCAGGCAGGTATCATGCGCTTGATATAGCGGGCCGCCAGATCAATCAGCCAACCGCGAGGGCGCGGCAGCATATCACCCAAGCGGGTAATGATGACATGCTGCATCGGCACCTCGGGCAGGACTTTCTCTAGGGTGTGGGCGAAATTTTCAACAATAACAATTGCGCAGGCTTCGGAATCGCGCAACTGATGAGCCAGCTCACGCGCCGTGTACAGTGGATTCACATTCACTGCAACCAGACCGGCACGCAGCACCCCGAACAAGGCAACCGGATATTGCAGTAAATTGGGCATCATCAGGGCGACGCGGTCGCCTTTTTTAAGCTGCAAGGTCTGTTGTAGATAAGCGGCAAAGGCGGCGCTGAGTTGGTCAATATCGCCATAACTTAAACTGTGGCCAAAATTACTGTAAGCAGGTAATCTATTGAATTCAGAGCACATGCGGGTAAAAAAATCGCATATAGAAGTGTATTCCGAGGGCGCGATGGTCTCAGGAACATAGCTCGGATAACTTTTGAGCCAGATTTTTTCCATACTGTATGACTCCTCGAATGGCTTACGGCCAAGCCGTGTGCATGACAGGTTATAGTATGCTTCAAATTAAGGCGAAATGCGGTTCCGGGCAAGTCAAAAATCCGCAGAGGACAGGCGATATGTCAAGTGCACAGAGTCAAGCTCGCTGGAATCAGTTATTATCCCGCAAGCGCTTAGGTCAGCCCGATGCGGCCGCTGAGGATCAAACCCGCACCGATTTTCAGCGTGATTTCGACCGGATTATTTTTTCTTCAGCCTTTCGCCGCCTCCAGGACAAAACCCAAGTGTTTCCCCTGGCGCGCAATGATTATGTCCGCACCCGTCTGACCCACACCCTTGAGGTCGCCAGCGTGGGGCGCACCTTGGGCACTCGGGCAGGGGTTCATGTGATCCAGCGCCATGCGATACAGCAGGCTCAAGCGGCTGATTTTGGAGCTATCGTAGCGGCTGCCTGTCTGGCACACGATATCGGCAATCCACCGTTTGGCCATTCTGGTGAGGACGCGATTCGCGACTGGTTTCACCGTTCGCCTACCAGTCAAGCAGCTTTAGCGCCGCTGGCGATGGCTGAGCGTGAAGATTTGCTCAATTTTGAAGGTAATGCGCAAGGGTTCCGGGTCTTAACCCGTTTGCAGAATGCCGCCAATCCCGGCGGGCTGCAACTGACCTGTGCCACCTTGGGCGCATTCAGCAAATACCCCTGTGGGCTTGCACAGCCCCGTCCCAGCGGGACAGCTTGGCGCAAATTCGGTTTTTTTCAGGCGGATCGCTCACAATTTGCTGAGCTGGCCGAGCATCTGGGCCTACGGGCCGTTGCTGTCGATGTCTGGCAACGCCACCCTTTGGTGTATTTGGTCGAAGCGGCTGATGATATTTGTTACTGTATTGTCGATATTGAAGACGCCTATCGACTCCGCCAACTCGATTACCGCGAGGCGGTGGAGTTATTAACGCCACTGGTGGAGGACACTGATCGGCAAACCCGCTTGGGGAGTATCACGACGCCTAAGGAACGCATCGAATATTTACGCGCCAAGGCGATTGGCCGTTTGATTGACCAGACAGTGGAGGCATTTCTTACGCATGAGGCGGCGATTGTTAATGGCGATTTCGATCGCGAACTACTGACCTGTATCCCTCACGCTCAGGCTTTGGCCTTGCTGCGCCAGCGAGCGGCCGAGCAGGTCTATATTGCACCGCCCGTTATCGAAGTCGGTGCGGCCGGTTTCCATGTGTTGGCTGCATTGCTGGAGACTTTCGTTGCAGCAGTTGATGCTGTTGCCGCTCACGGTTTTGCTGCATCTCCTCGCCAGCAGATGCTGTTACGCCTGGTGCCGGAACAATTTGTCGGCACCGGGCATCAGCCTATAGCCAATCCCTATCAGCGCCTGCTCGGGATCACCGATTTTGTCTCCGGCATGACGGATTCCTATGCAATAGAGCTGTACCGCAAGCTTCATGGTATTGCCGTGGTGGGTGCTTGAAAATATCTGTGCTCAGATATGTTGCATAGCAGCAAAAAATGCGTTATATTGCACCGCAACATCGTTAATTATGCAATTTGTGCCTGTGGAGAACTTTACTATGAATGATGAAATGAATAAAAACTTTGCCAATGTTGAAAAAATGCTGGATCCGATGGTGAAGGCCAATAAGCTGGTCGTCGCCAATATGGAAAAGCTGGTCAACTTCAATATGGCGACCATGCAGTCCTATGTGGACATGAGCCTGGAACAGATGAAAGCGGCTTCTGAAATCAATAATCCGCAAGCCTTGCAGGCTTTCTGGAGCAAGCAAGCCGAAACGGCTAATGCCCTGCGGCAAAAAATGATGGATGACGCCAAGGCTCTGGCGGATATGGGCAATGGCATGAAGGAAGAATTTTCCAAGCTAGCCGAAGAAAATACTAAGGAGTTCAGCAAGACCAATAAGTAGCGTTCACGTCAAATCACCTGAACCT
>SKOM01000166.1 GCA_007120095.1 Candidatus Competibacteraceae bacterium
ACCGTTTTAACCCCACAGGGTAACCATTGTAAAGGGAATCCATCAAATCACGGACTTGGGAAGTTTTCCAGACGAACGGGCGCTGTAACTCTGGAATGGCGATCTTATCACTGCGAACGTCAGCCAGCACCTGGCTGACAGCGGTCTGTTTTACCTCATACTTGACCATTCCACTTGCTCCAGCTTATTCAGCTTAAACCAATCCCACTGCCGTGGTTAACAACTGCCGTACCCGCGCCAGGCCGCTATCGAGCCGCTGGCAGATATCATTCAGGGTAGTCACCGCCTCGGCTTTGCATTCTCAAGTCAGCAAGTTTGGCCGCATACAGTTCAGAACTCAGTGCCTGATAGGGCGTGGGCCCGGTAAACAACCGGGGCATAACCACGTCCACTTCAAGATCACGTAAGGTTTCAAGTTGGGCAGTTGTTGGCTGGCTTTTCAGTATCCACTGGCCGTTTTCGATCAGCAAGCCCTCGTCGGTGAACAAGATACCTCGCTCCGCCTGGTTGCGCAGATGAATCCAGTGGCCATTGCCGACAGGGTAGTAGTGGATGGCTTTATCGCGGAAATGCGTCTGGTAAACCTCGAAGCGCAGTGCGGTATCGAAATGATTAGGATCACCATCCGGGGGCAGAATGGCGGAACAGCCAAAGGTGGTGAAGAATTGTTTGCCCTGTGCCGTGACCTGGTGCAGGCCAGTGAGCAACTGTTTGTAAATACCCCCTTTGTTTTTGATAAAGGTCGTGTTGATCTCCAGCCGGTCAATGCTAAAAATCAGATAATTACCGAATGGGCGAATCACAAAATAGCAGCCTTTATGACCCGATTCGCTGATTTCAGCCCCGAGAAAGTGAATATTTAACCGGCCGAAGGAATGTGCCGTCACGAATCACCTCTGAGTTGATGACTAGGGAATAACGATATGGCTACCAAGGCAACGTCGCGCCATTGCTGTGCCAAAAGCCGCCGGTAGTGTCCAGGGTTAGCGCACTAATACGCTCGGCGATACCTGCAGCGGCTTGTTGCGGCGTGATCAACCCGCCGAAATTCACCATGCGGGTTTGCACATAACCGGGATGGATCTGAATGACGGCAATACCCTGAGGTTTAAGATCCATAGCCAGTGAACGGCCAAAAGCATTCAACGCGGCTTTAGAAGCGCGATAGCCGTAACGCCCGCCGGAATCGTTGTCGGCAATAGACCCCATGCGGCTGGTAATATTGGCGATTTTGCTGCCTGAGTCGAGGTTTTGAAGCAAGGCTTCAACAACCCGCAGCGGCGCATAGGCATTGACTTCCATTTGCTGGCGGATTGAATCAAAATCCAGGGCACCCAGCGACTCATCGTTGAGTAAACCGGCATTGTTAATCAGTACCTGCACCCGTTGATCACCGAGCGCTTCCGCGAGGCGGGCCACATCGGTGGCTTGGGTCACATCGATAGGGTCGATGACCTGATGGGCGACGGCTTTGAGTTCGGTGGCGGAATCAGCGCTGCTGCGGCATACGCCGATGACCTGCCAATCGTTGGCATGATAGTGATGGGCCAAGGCTAAACCAATACCACGATTAGCACCGGTAATCAATACAGTAGAGGACATAAATCAACACCTTTTGGGGTTGTGGCTGAGTTAATTAGCGCGCATTTTCAACGACGCAATGTCGTTGTCGCTTAGCCGCCGACTGATGGCATCAGCCTCGCTTTCGCTGAGCGGGCCGATGCGCACCCGGTAAATGGGTAAGCCATCACGGCTGCTCTCTTCAATCCGTGCCTGAATACCCAGTATGCTAAGGGTGGCGCGGGTGCGGTCGGCTTGCGAATAAAGGTTGAATGCCCCCGCTTGAACCATATACCTTGGACTGGCAACCGCCGCTTGTTGAGTTTCACGCGGTGGTTGTGGCGGTTGAGCGGCGGGCTGTGGCGCTGGCTCGGCCGTTTGACGAGGCGCTTGTGGGGGGGGTGCCGGGCGCCGTTCAGGTGGCGGCGGTGGCGGAACGACCAACTCTCGCTGCGGTAAATCGGTATAAAAATCATACTTGGGACGGCGTGCCGTGCCGCGTTCCTCGCTCGCTTCAGGTACGGCAGCCAGGCGCTCACGCTCAATGGTGGCACCATCGCTGCGGGTTTTGAAATACACCACTGTGCTGGCGACCACACCAACCACAACCAGCAGAGTCACCAGCAAGCCATGACTGCGCACGGCCTGTTTATTGGGGATTTTGCGTTTGCTGCGTTGACGACTCACATGACCTCCGGGGCAGACACGCCCAATAATTCCAGCCCGTTGCGGATGACCTGGCGCACCGCAGTAATCAGATTCAGCCGCGCATTGCGCAGCCCTGATGCCTCGACCAAAAATTGTTGCGCCGTGTAATACGTATGTAAACCCTGGGCGAGATCGCGTAGATACTGCGCCAACAACTGGGGTTCCAATTGTTCGGCGGCGGCTTGCAGCACTTCCGGATACCGTGCCAGTAAGACCATGAGCTGATCTTCGTGTTCAGCCGTTAAGGTCGAGTAATGCGCCTGGCCATCGGCGATATCGTGACTCAGACCTTTTTCGCCCAGTTGCCGCTGCACGCTGCAAATCCGGGCATGGGCGTATTGAATGTAGTACACCGGATTATCCAAAGATTGCGACCGGGCCAGATCAATGTCAAACACCAGTTGGGAATCGACTTTGCGCATCACGAAAAAGAACCGCGTCGCATCGCGGCCGACCTCGTCGATCAAATCACGCAGGGTGACATAACTTCCAGCCCGTTTAGAAATTTTGACTTCTTCGCCCCCCCGGGTCACAGTGACCATCTGATGCAGCACATATTCCGGCCAGCCTGGGGGGATACCGATACCCAAGGCTTGCAAACCGGCACGGACGCGGGTGACGGTGCTGTGATGATCGGCGCCCTGCTCGTTAATGACCCGCTGAAAGCCCCGTTGCCATTTATCGACATGATAGGCGACATCGGGCAGGAAATACGTGTAGCCGCCATCGGATTTACGCATCACCCGGTCTTTATCATCCCCAAACTCCGTGGTGCGCAGCCATAGCGCCCCGTCGTGTTCAAAGGCAAAACCTTGCGTGATTAAGCGGGCAACTGTGTCCTCGACCTTACCCTGGGTGTACAAGGAGGATTCGAGAAAATAATGATCGAAGCGCACATCGAACGCATGTAGATCATGGTCTTGCTCACGGCGCAACCAGGCGACGGCAAAATCACGGATGGCGTCGCTGGCCGTCGGATCCGCCTGGGCGGTGACCTGGCGGTCATCGGCGACCACGGTTTCGCCCGTCTGATAGGCTGCGGCTACATCGCTGATGTATTCACCGCGATAACCGTCAACCGGCCAGGCGCCATCTTCCGGAGTCAAACCCTGTAATCGAGCGTGTACCGAAGCGGTCAGATTATGGATCTGCTGACCGGCATCGTTGTAATAAAACTCGCGGCTGACTTGCCAGCCTTGGGTGGCTAATAATCGGGCTAAGGAGTCACCGACCGCTGCCCCCCGCCCATGACCGACATGCAGCGGCCCAGTAGGATTGGCGGAGACAAATTCAATTTGCAGTTTGCGCCCGGTACCCGCCGTACTTCGGCCATAGTGCTCCGCTTGGCTGAGTACGGTGTCGATGACGGCATGATAGGCCGCAGGAGCGAGAAAAAAGTTGATAAACCCCGGTCCGGCGATCTCCACGCGCTCAATCTGGGCGCTGGTCGGCAAGGTTTGACAGATTAACTCGGCTAAGTCGCGCGGCTTGCGGCGGGCGGTTTTAGCCAATACCAGCGCAATATTGCTGGCGAAATCGCCGTGGGCGCGATCGCGGGTGCGCTCGATGCGCACTTCGGTGGCGGTCACAGGCAATTGTTCGGCGCGGTGTAAGGTGGCCAGCGCCTCGGTGATCAGTTGGGATAACAGTAGTTTCAATGGAAAGCCTAATCAGCAAACAATGTCAGGGGGACTATTCTAACGGGGTGTCGGGTTCACTAGAAGCCGGAATGGGAATTGGTGCCCGGATCACCGCATCGAATTCGGCCTGTGCAACGGCAGCCTCATCTAACAACCACTCCCGAAATGCCTTGATCGCTTTCTGTTCCTCTTGCCCTTGGGCGCAGACGACATAATAGGCCACCTCCGAGGTGCAGTGCACCGTGAACAGCTTGACCAACCGGCCTGAGATCAAATCATCGTTGACATGGGCGCTGCGGGCCAGTGCCACCCCCTGATCATCCAAGGCAGCCTGGATCGCCATGCTGGTGTCAGACAGTAAATTCCCGCGCGGCATTTTGCCCACCCGCACCCCGGCAGCACGAAACCAGTCACGCCAGCGCGGGGTGATGTCCTGGGTGTAACGCCGCAGCAATGGATAGTGCAGCAAATCGGCCGGATGCGCGGGTTTGCCGTGCTGTTGCAGAAAACGCGGGCTGCATACCGGAAACACATATTCGCGCAGCAGCAGGACGCTGTGCAAACCGGGCCATACACCATGTCCCAGGCGGATACCGATGTCGGCCTGTCCGCCCACCAAATCCACCAGCTCATCGGTGGTCGATAGCCAGACTTCAATCTCTGGGTAGCGGCGGTTGAAATGCCCTAAACGCGGTACCAGCCATTTAAACGCAAAAGAACGCAGCAAGCTAACTCGCAGCGACTGGTGTTGTTCGTCGGCCTGCAATTCGCTCAAGGTGTCTTCCAGACGCTCCAAAAACTGCTGCACAATCGGTACCAGCATTTGCCCTTCAGGAGTGAGAACCACACGCCGTCCTTGACGTTCGAATAAGCGCAACTCCCACAGGTTTTCCAAGTGACGAATTTGGTGACTGATAGCGCTTTGGCTGACATTCAGCTCATGCGCGGCACGGGTGTAACTGAGAAACCGGGCGGCGGCGTCCAGTGCTCTAAGGGCGGCCATCGGGGGATAGCGGATCGGCATAATGGCTCACATGAATAAACACTCATACAGTATATGAGAAACTATCTTTTTATTTCAAGAATTTATTTTCATACAATAGAGGTCTTATTCAACAGTGTTAAACACATTGTTTGGCGATGCTCACTGTGAGCAGGAGGTAATCCCTGATGTTCAATACCCCGTTTACCCAGGTCGGTATCGCTTATATCGGTGCCGTACTGATTGTAGCGCTGATTGCCAGTCTGGCGCTGTAATCGTTTATCAAAATATTAATTATTAAGGAGATTGTCATGTTTAATGAGCTGTTAGACCGTTGGCAACGTTGGAATGAACGGCGACGGGCGATTCGCCAACTGCGGGCGATGCCCGATCATTTATTGGCTGACATCGGTATCGAACGCTATGACATCGAAGCGGTGGTGAACGGCTTGCAGGCGAATCAACCTGAAGCACGCCGTCCGCAGCCCCAGGTGCCGGTACATGATATGGCATTGACTCGTGGCTGAGTGTATAGGCTACACTCGCGTGGATGACAGACTTCAGCCATTGCAGTTATCAACTGCACATTTCTGTGACCCAGCCTATCCGGGTGCTGATCGGTGCTTGGGGTGAACGGGAGTTTCCGCCCGGACACTATATCTACACCGGCAGCGCCCGGCGCAACTTAAGCGCCCGCATCCCCCGCCATCTGCGCTCGCACAAGCGACTGCGCTGGCATATTGATTATCTGCTGAACGACCCTCACGTTTATATCACTGCCGTAACGACATCTAAACAAGCGGAATGTCGCTGGCATCAAGCCACTGCCGGTCGGGTATTGCACCCCGGTTTTGGAGCCAGTGACTGCCGAGCAGGTTGCGGCAGTCATTTGCTTTATGTGTCATCCGCCGAGCCAACCTGGCCGCCGAACGGCTCGATGACGAGCAGTGGTTGCTGGTCGCCAGATCCGATACTCCCCACCGGGCGATCCCGGAGTTCGCCGAGCGCTGGAGTATCGAAACCCTGTTCGCGGCGCTCAAAACCCGAGGGTTCCGCTTCGAGGACACTCATCTCACCAAGCCCGAGCGCATCGAGCGCT
>SKOM01000183.1 GCA_007120095.1 Candidatus Competibacteraceae bacterium
ATTTGTAACAAAATTTCTGGAGCGAGTATCGTTCTCACGCTCCGGCGTGGGACGCAACCTGGCATCCAGCACAGTAGCGCCAGCAAACCGCCTTAAGCCTTAAGTGCTAGCGGTTGGAATAGACGCTGCAGGGGTGGTTTGCAGCGCCATAGCCACCTCGCGTACCAACGCTGGCCCATGATAAACCAGCCCAGTGTACAACTGCACTAACTGCGCCCCGGCCTGATATTTAGCCACGGCATCGGCGGCGCTCATCACCCCGCCAGAAGCGATAATCGGCAGTTGACCGTCCAGGCGTTGCCGGAACCGGGCCACCACAGCAGTGGCCTGTTCGGTCAACGGCGCGCCGCTCAGCCCGCCAGTTTGTGTCGCATGAGGCAAGCGGGTGACGCCGACACGGCTGGCCGTGGTATTGGTAGCAATCAGCCCGTCCATGTTCTCCGCCAGTAACACTCCGGCGATACCGTCGATGGCCGCAGCGTCCAAATCCGGTGCCACCTTCACCACCAGGGGCACATAGCGCCCATATTGATCGCTAAGCCGTGTTTGCGCCTCTTTAAGGGGCCGCAACAGCCCTGCCAAGGCATGCTGCTGCTGTAATTCCCGCAACCCCTGGGTATTCGGCGAAGAAATATTAATCGTTACATAATCGGCCAGCGGATAAGCCTGCTCTAAACCACTGAGGTAATCGTCTACCGCATGATCTAAAGGTGTAGTCGCCTGCTTGCCGATATTGATCCCGACAATGCCCGCATAACGCCGCCGGGCCACCTGGGCCAGCAGATACGCCATACCGCGGTTGTTAAACCCCATGCGGTTAATCAAGGCCTGAGCTTCCGGCAGACGAAACAGGCGCGGTTTAGGATTGCCCGGTTGCGGGCGGGGAGTCACTGTGCCCAGTTCGATGAAGCCAAAACCCAGCCGCCCCAGCCCATCCAGATAATCGCCGTTTTTGTCCATGCCAGCCGCCAGACCCACCGGATTGGTGAATGTTAACCCCATCACCTCCACCGGCGCGGACACCACCTGCCGGGGAACAAGATGCCGGAAACGCTGCAAACCACCGAGCGCCCGGTCATGGGCGCGTTCGGGATCGAGCCGGAACAGCAGCGGGCGGGTCAGTCGGTACAAAGTCCGGTAATAATCAGGCATACCCTCAATTCGCTTTATAATCCTCTACTATTGTCTATGATGCCCGAATCAACAGAACTATGACCACTGCCTTTGACCCCAAAACCTTTGTCAAGACCCTGACGCCCCTGCCCGGTGTGTATCGGATGCTGGACGCCAGCGGCCAGGTGCTGTACATCGGCAAGGCGCGCAATCTCAAGCGCCGCGTGGCCAGTTATTTTCGCGCCCGCCCCGAATCGGCCAAAGTCCGCAGTTTAGTCGCCCAAATTCAGTCTATCGAAGTCACCGTCACCCATACCGAGGGTGAGGCGCTGATCCTGGAAAGCCATCTGATCAAGCGCCACCGGCCGCGCTACAATGTGTTGCTGCGCGATGACAAAGGCTATCCCTACATCCATCTCAGCGCTGATCAGTTCCCGCGGTTGAGTTTACACCGTGGCCCACGCCGAGCCGCAGGGCGGTATTTCGGCCCCTACCCCAACGCCACCGCAGCGCGTGAATCCCTGCAACTGATTCAACGGGTGTTTCAACTCCGCCCGTGCGAAAACAGCTTTTTTCACAACCGCAGCCGTCCCTGTTTGCAACACCAGATCAAACGCTGTACCGCCCCCTGTACCGGCTTGATCAGCGAGACCGACTACCGCCACGATGTCCACAGCGCGGTGCGCCTGCTGGAAGGCCGCAGCAGCGAGCTGATTGATGCCCTGGTGGAACGCATGGAGCAGGCGGCCAGTGAGTTGCGGTTTGAAAACGCCGCCCAATACCGCGACCAAATCGCCCAGTTGCGCCAACTCCAAGAACGCCAGCACGTCAGCGGGGAACGCGGCGATCTTGATGTCCTGGCGGTCGCCGTTGAGGGCGGCAGCGCCTGTGTCCAGGTGTTTTTCTTCCGTGGCGGTCAGTTACAGGGCAATAACCGTTATTTTCCCCACATCCCCGCAGACGAATCCGCCGCTGAGGTGCTCAGCGCCTTTATCGGCCAGTATTATCTGAGCAAAAACATTCCCGCTGAACTCATCGTCAACCAACCGCTGGCGGATGCCGATTGGCTGGCCAGCGCGCTGAGCGAGCGCAGCGGCCACCGGGTCACCCTCCGCCACCGGGTTCGCGGCGAGCGCCAGCACTGGCTGAGCATGGCCAGCCATAATGCCGAGCAGTCCTTACGCGCCCAACAGGCCAGCCAGGCCGGCATGCAGCGCCGCTTCGCCGCCTTGCAAGACGTACTGGGATTAGAACAACCGCCTAGTCGGCTGGAATGTTTTGATATCAGTCATACCCAGGGTGAGGCCACCGTAGCCGCTTGTGTCGTGTTCAACCGTGAAGGCGCACAAAAATCGAGCTATCGGCGCTACACGATCCACGGCGTCACTGCCGGCGATGACTATGCCGCCCTGGAGCAGGCGCTAGAACGGCGTTACAGTCGCCACAGCGAAGCCGCCGCCACACCGCTGCCCGATGTGTTAATCATCGACGGGGGGCAAGGACAACTCGCCCGCGCCCGCAGCGTATTACAGGCCGGGCAAATCAACGATATTACTTTGATAAGTATTGCTAAAGGCCCAGAGCGGCGTCCCGGTCAGGAACGGGTTTACTTGTCCGATAGTAATCAGCCGGTTATACTGCCCCCAGACTCAGTCGCTTTGCACTTGATTCAGCAAATCCGTGATGAAGCCCACCGATTTGCGATTGCCGGGCATCGTAACCGCCGCGCTAAACAGCGCAATACTTCGGTGCTGGAGCATATCGTCGGCATTGGCCCCAAACGTCGGCAACGTCTGCTCAAGCAGTTCGGCGGGCTACAACAACTGGCTCGTGCGGGCACGGAAGACATCGCCAAGGTCGCGGGCATTAGCCCGGAATTAGCCCAGCGCATTTACGACGCTTTTCACCCTAACCCATGATTCACGATGCAGCCCAATCTGCCTAATATTTTAACCTTGCTAAGAATCGCCATCATTCCGGTGTTCATCGGCGTGTTCTACTGGCCGTCCGTCTGGGCTAATTTAATCTGCACCACATTATTTGGACTGGCCGCACTGACCGACTGGCTGGACGGCTATTTAGCCCGCCGCTGGGGGCAGACTTCGGCATTCGGGGCTTTTCTCGATCCGGTGGCCGATAAGTTAATCGTTGCGGCGGCCCTGGTGCTGCTGGTGCAAGCGATTCCCACCCCGCTGATGGCGGTTGCCGCTACCGTGATTATCGGCCGTGAAATCACCATTTCAGCGCTGCGGGAGTGGATGGCACAGCTCGGCAGTCACAGCAAGGTCGCGGTGTCGATGCTGGGCAAAATCAAAACCACGGCCCAGATGAGCGCTTTGCTGCTGTTATTGTACCGCGACCCGATTTTCGGAATTCCAGTGCTGGAAATCGGCCTGGTGCTGCTGGCTGTCGCCGCAGCGCTGACGTTATGGTCGATGGTGAATTATCTTTTGTTGGCCTGGCCGGAGCTGAAAAGTCGAAAAGCACTTGACGCGCCCTGACAAGCTCTTATAATAATCGGTCTCGAAGCGGGAATAGCTCAGTTGGTAGAGCACAACCTTGCCAAGGTTGGGGTCGCGAGTTCGAGTCTCGTTTCCCGCTCCAGACACTGAACCCCGACTTGATCGGGTTTTTTGCCTTTTTTACCCTGTAATTTTCCAAGGCTGGGTGGCAGAGTGGTTATGCAGCGGCCTGCAAAGCCGTGGACGCCGGTTCGATTCCGACCCCAGCCTCCATCCTTCAAGCACGCAACAGTGTCGCCGCGCCCGGGTGGCGGAATAGGTAGACGCAAGGGACTTAAAATCCCTCGACCGCAAGGTCGTGCCGGTTCGAGTCCGGCCCCGGGCACCAGACTACCGCAGGTGTTGTAACCACTCGCGCATACCCTCACAGGCCGTTTTGCGGATCACCTGAGCGCCCTGAACCTGCGCCGGTTCGCCAGGGTCGATGACAGTGATAGGCACACCGGGGGCGACGTAGTCTACCAGACCGGCGGCGGGATAAACTTGCAATGATGTGCCGATCACCAGCAGATAATCGGCCTGGCTGGCGACTTCCATGGCGACTTCAATCATCGGCACCAGTTCGCCAAACCACACCACATGCGGGCGCAGCGGACTGCCCAGAACGCAGCGCTCCTCAGGAGTGATCGGTGCGTAGCCGATGTCGTAAATCAGTTCCGGATCAACGGTGCTGCGCGCCTTGGTCAATTCACCATGCAGGTGCAGCACCCGGGTTGAACCCGCACGTTCGTGAAGGTCGTCAATATTCTGGGTGATGATGCTGACCGCATGGGTTTGCTCCAGCTCGGCCAGAGCGCGGTGGGCAAAATTGGGTTCGACGTCGGCAAGCTGGCGACGCCGGGCATTATAAAACCGCTGCACCAGCTCGGGGTCGCGGGCAAAGGCTTCCGGAGTGGCCACATCGTAGACACTGTGCTGTTCCCACAGGCCGCCGTGGTCGCGAAAGGTGCCCAGGCCGCTTTCAGCGCTGATCCCAGCACCGGTCAAGACCACAATATGTTGAGTTGATGAATAGGTCAAAGCCATCACACCTCGCTGAATATCCGCCGCTGCTAAAGATCTGCGCTTTCTCAAAGCCGATCTGTTCACGCCGTCCCTGCCGATGCCTTGCAGAACCAGGTCTTATACGACTCTTGCGTGCGTTTAAAGTCTCGCCGCAGCGCGTCGCGACCATCAATTAGTCTAACAGACGGTATTCATCGCACACAACTGCTGACAGATAACGCTAGATTAAAACAGAAAAGCGCAGATTTATCGTTTCCCACGCTAATCGGACTCGGTTCGCAGGGCCGCGTAGCGGCCGAGACCGAACCCAGGCTCCGCCTTGTGCCGCCTCGCATCAAGCTCAAAAATCACCGCCGTCCCCTCGACCCGTGAGATGACGCAGACATCGGTGGATTGTGACTGTACTGAAGCGGACGCGAAAAGAACCACGGCCATGAGCACTGCGTAAAGCCACTGTCTTGCAATCGCGATGGTCTGTCGGTGTGCCGTTATAGCCATTTGCTCTGTTTTCCAGAAATGAAGGAGTACCCCACCCGAGGCTAAGGCCTGACGTAAATCCATGGATTTGTGAATCATACTTGTGCAATAAGATCAAATTATGCTAGGGTGCTTAACATTCCCATCATGGGAAGCCAGCCAGTTTGATGACGGTGCCGATGCAGCACTTTGTGCGCAGGGCTTGTCGCCATCGCTACCCGTTTTCCAAGCACGGCATGGTTGCTGTTGATTCCGACACTATTCGATCCAAGGAGATTATCATGAAACACCTGTATCAAGCGCTTTTGGTCTGTATTTTGATCGCGGGCAGTATCGTCATGCCGACATTCGCGGATGACCCAGACCCCCTGTTCATCAATCTAACCACGGACGATGCGCACCGTGCCCGCATGGGTATTATGTTTGGCAAAAATCAGTTCGAGCGTGGACATCCGCTGACGATTTTCCTGAATGACAGAGCGGTGTTCGTCGGCTCCAGCGCCAACGCCGAACGCTTCGCCCAGCACCAGCAAGTGCTGACGGAACTTGTCAACACAGGGGCCACGGTTATAGTATGCCCGATGTGTAAGCAGCATTATGGTGTCAAAGAGGACGATTTGCTTCCGGGTTTGCAACTCGGTAACCCCGAACTCACCGGAGGCGCGTTGTTCACAAGCGGTACCCAAACCCTGACCTGGTAGTCGTATCGGGAAACCCATTGATACACCCATAGGAGCTAGCAACTGTTCTTTAATTCTCGATTAAAAGTTTTCACATCTGCTCAGGATGAGCAGGTTTAAGAGCTGCTAAAAGCAGTTTAACGGCAGGGTGACAGAGCACATCGCAAGTGGCGGGGCTTAGGC
>SKOM01000218.1 GCA_007120095.1 Candidatus Competibacteraceae bacterium
CACTAGCCAGGGTGAAGCAAAGAACCGCACAAGGGATTGAGTCATGGGCCACCGGATTAATAAACCGGCAACCAGCATAAAGCGTGCAGCCGACTGAAACACAGAAAAAACGTCGTGGAATACCCATAAGTCTGTTAATCAGGGCGAACGACTCGCCGACAAATCAAATGCAGAAACGCTCAGCTTGACTGTGGCAGTTTGAAATGGCGGTTTACTGGCGCGAAACCACCCTACTATTCTTTGATATTCGGGACAACCCTGCGATGGGTGTTTATTATGGTTAGCTGTAAAGTCCCATGATATTATGCGATTTTACAAATCCAAAATTACTGCAAAGCTTTGAGTTATGTTTCCGGCAACATCGGGATCAAACAGGGTGGAGAGACGATGATGCGCGCAATGGTTCTGGATACAATCCGCGAGCCCCTGAACATGCGGAATCTGCCGTTGCCCCAGCCCGAACCGGGGCAGGTACTGCTCCGCGTCGAGGCCTGCGCCGTATGCCGCACCGACCTGCACATCGTCGACGGTGAGCTTCCCGATCCGGCGCTGCCGCTGATTCCGGGCCACGAAATTGTCGGGACTGTGGTCGCGACCGGCCCCGGGGCGACGCGTTACCAGGCCGGCACCCGCGTCGGCGTGCCCTGGCTCGGCCACACTTGCGGGCACTGCGAGTTCTGTGTGAGCGGACAAGAGAACCTGTGCGGCGAAGCACAATTCACCGGTTATCAACTCCAGGGGGGGTACGCGGAATACACGGCTGCCGACGAGGCGTTTTGCTTTGCAATCCACGAGCCCTACGATGCCGTGTCTGCGGCTCCGCTGCTCTGCGCAGGCCTGATCGGGTTCCGTACGCTGCGCATGGCTGGTGATGCCCGGCGGCTCGGCATCTACGGCTTCGGTGCCGCCGCACACATCGTCGCCCAGATTGCGCGTTTCCAGGAACGCGAAATCTTTGCGTTCACGCGTCCGGGCGATCTCGAGGCGCAGGCCTTCGCGCGCGATCTAGGCGCAGCCTGGGCGGGGGGATCCGATGAACGGCCGGAGGTGGAACTCGACGCAGCGCTGATCTTCGCCCCGGCCGGTGAGCTGGTGCCGGCGGCGCTGCGCGCGGTGCGGCGTGGCGGGCGCGTCGTCTGCGGCGGTATCCACATGAGCGACATTCCCGCGTTCCCCTACTCGATTCTCTGGGGCGAACGCAGCATTCACTCGGTCGCGAACCTCACCCGCGCGGACGGCGAGGCGTTCATGACGCTGGCACCCAGGGTGCCGGTGCAGACCACGACCAGCGTATATCCGCTTGCGAACGCGAATGACGCGCTCGCCGATCTGCGCGCCGGTCGCCTGCAGGGTGCCGCCGTACTCGTCCCGTGAATCCAGCGTGAAGAGTGCATCTTTGGCAAGCCCTACCAATCTGATCGGCTCTAAAAAACACAGAAAATAGTTTGCTCATATCACTTTTTTATGCTATTCAACATGGGCATGAAACGCACTACCCGCTTGCGTCGCCTGATCGAGTCACCGGATATTTTCATCATGCCCGGTGTTCAGGATGCCCTGACGGCAAAAATTGCTGAACAAACCGGCTTTGCGGCCATTACCTGCGGTGGCTATGCCAGCACTGCGGCACTGCTAGGTGCACCGGACAGCTCACAACTGGGTTTAGTTGAACTGGCCGAACACTACGCCCGGATTAACGATGCCGTCGATATTCCCCTGTTTGCCGACGGCGACACCGGCTTTGGCAACGTCAGTAATGTGCGCCGCCTGGTACGCAGTTATGAACGTGCCGGGGTCGCCGGCTTGTTCATTGAGGATCAGGTCTTCCCTAAACGTTGCGGTCACATGCCAGGCAAGGCCGTGGTACCGGTTGCCGATATGGTGGCTAAGCTGCAAGCCGCTTTAGACACTCGCGACGACGCCGATTTAGTCATTATGGCTCGTACCGATGCGCTGGCGGTACACGGTATTGACGCAGCGATTGAACGGGCTCAGATTTACCGCGAGGTCGGTGTCGATTTGATTTTCGTCGAAGCCCCGCGCACGGTGGTTCAGATGCAGCGGATTTGCAGCGAAATCGCCGCCCCGTGCATGGCGAATAATATCGAAGGCGGCCTGACCCCCATGCTGTCGGCCACTGATCTGCAAACCATCGGCTATGCCGTCGTGGTTTTCCCTTGTGCCATTAACTACGCCATAGCCCATGCTGCGCAGCAGTTGTATGCCACCCTGCTCGATTCGGGCACCAGCCTGCCGCTAGCCGACAGTATGTTAGATTTCGACACGTTCAACCAACTGGTCGGTTTGTCCGAATGGCGGGATCGGGAGCAATTTGATTTAGATCGTGCCCGGCAGTTTTTAAGCCAACGGGATAATCGGTCTGATCAACCATAAACCTGAATAAAATTTAATGCCTACAAAAACATCAGGCACTAAGCATTTCGGCCAGCGCGGTATGGTCGTCCCGTTATTTGCCGGATAGAAAATTCAGTTATTTTGTTGACAGGATTCATGCGAGTCATTGAGAATGGACTTAGTTTCAACGGTGTCAAACACCCACTAATGCACACTCTAGCTGCACTGATTTTTGATGTCGATGGCACGCTTGCTGACAACGAGTGTGATGGTCATCGCGTGGCATTTAATCAGGCGTTTGCAGAGGCTGGATTAGATTGGTACTGGGATGCCGAACGCTATGGCGAGTTACTGCAAATCATGGGTGGTAAAGAACGCATTCGTTACTACCTGTCTCAGGATTGGCCGCAGCGCTTGCATGAACCCGACATCGATGAACAAATCAACAGGCTGCATGCCGCCAAAACGCACCATTATGTGGCTCTGCTGAAAACCGGTGCCATTCCATTGCGCCCCGGCGTTCAACGCCTGCTGGAACAGGCTCGACAAAATGATTTACGTCTCGCCATTGCCACCACAACGACGCTGATTAATGTCACCACCCTGTTACGTACTACCTTAGGCGAGGCCAGCATTGACTGGTTTGAGGTCATTGCCGCAGGTGATGTGGTTCCCGTTAAAAAGCCCGCCCCCGATATTTACCAGTACGCCTTGAAGGCGCTGAATCTACACCCGTCGGCCTGCCTGGCTCTGGAAGACTCGGCCAATGGTTTACGTGCCGCCCGTGCCGCCGGTATACCGGTGGTTGTGGTGAACAACGCGTACACCCAGGACGAGGACTTCTCCGGAGCCTTAGCCGTATTAGACGGTTTCGGTGACCCGGAAACCCCGGCTACTGTGATTTCGGGCGCGGCACCGATGAATGGCTATGTCGATATACCCAGCCTAAGGGCATGGCATCACAGGCGTTAACTGCACAACTGATAACCCGGATTATTATTAGTTTAACAGTCGATAGGCATAATGGCGTCACCGTGGCATCGTCGCCATCAACTTAGGTTTGTCCGCAGACGAACCACATTCAGACCGAACGGAGAGTTTCATGACCGCTACCCCCCCAACCCAAAATAAGAAACTACTGCAGTGGCTTGACGAAGTCGCCGCGCTGTGCCAACCGGATCATATCCACTGGTGTGATGGCTCCCAGGAAGAATACGATCAGTTAGCCGAAGAAATGGTGCAAGCGGGAACCTTTGTGCGCCTGGATCCTAAAAAATGGCCGAACTCGTTTGCGGCATTCAGTGACCCCAGCGATGTGGCGCGTGTCGAAGATCGTACCTTTATTTGCAGCCAAAGCCAAACGGATGCCGGTCCGACCAATAACTGGATGGAACCCAAGGCGATGAAGTCTGAACTCAACAGCTTGATGCAAGGCTGTATGCAAGGCAGAACCTTGTACGTGATACCGTTCAGCATGGGGCCATTAGGTTCACATATCGCTCAAATCGGGGTTGAGATCACCGATTCACCCTATGTGGTCGCTAATATGCGCATTATGACCCGCATGGGTAAGGCGGTGCTGGATGTTCTAGGTGATGGCGATTTCGTCAAATGCCTGCACACCGTGGGAGCGCCGCTGCAGCCTGGACAAGAAGATGTGCCCTGGCCGTGCAATCCCAAGACCAAATACATTGTTCACTTCCCCGAAGAGCAATCGATTATTTCCTACGGCAGTGGTTATGGCGGCAACGCGCTGCTGGGCAAAAAATGCTTCGCTTTGCGCATCGCCTCAAATATGGCGCGTAATGAAGGCTGGCTGGCCGAACACATGCTCATTCTCGGCGCTGAGGCACCCGATGGGGAAAAAACCTATATTGCAGCGGCCTTTCCCAGCGCCTGTGGTAAAACCAACCTCGCTATGTTGATTCCGCCTAAGCCTTTCCTGGATGACGGTTGGAAAATCAGTACAGTGGGTGACGATATCGCCTGGATTAAACCCGGTAAAGACGGACGCCTGTACGCCATCAATCCCGAAGCAGGCTTTTTCGGCGTCGCCCCTGGCACTAACAAAGAAAGTAACCCGAATGCGATGGCCTCAATTCAGGCTAATAGCATCTTCACCAATGTCGGTGTCACCGATGACGGTGATATCTGGTGGGAAGGCATGAGCAAAACCCCGCCGGCGAATCTGATCGACTGGCAGCGTAAACCGTGGACTCCGGAAAGCGGTCGACCAGCCGCCCATCCCAATGCACGGTTCACGGCTCCCGCCAGCCAGTGCCCCTGTATTGATCCGGCCTGGGAGGATCCCAAAGGGGTACCCATCGACGCCTTTGTCTTCGGGGGCCGCCGCAGCACTACCGTACCTTTGGTGTACCAAGCCGTGAACTGGAATTTTGGCGTTTATCTGGCCGCCACTATGGGTTCGGAAACCACAGCTGCTGCCTTTGGCGAGCAGGGCAAAGTCCGGCGCGATCCATTCGCCATGCTGCCTTTCTGTGGCTACCACATGTCGGATTACTTCAACCATTGGTTGCAAATCGGTCGTGATCTGGCGCATCCGCCACGGGTGTTTGGGGTCAATTGGTTTCAACGTGACTCAGACGGCAAGTTTATCTGGCCCGGTTTTGGTGACAATATGCGTGTTTTAAAATGGATTATCGACCGCACTCACGGCCGGGCAGGCGCGGTTGAAAGCCCGCTGGGTTGGATGCCGCTCTATGAAGAGATGGACTGGCGGGGGCTGGAAAACTTTTCACGCGAAGATTTTGATAAATTAATGAATGTAGACCGCGAGGCATGGAAAAAAGAAGTGGTCTCCCAAGATGAATTCTTCTCGCGCTTGTACGACAAGTTACCAAAAGAATTCATCTTTATGCGCGAGCTGCTGTTTTCCAGCCTGTGGCGGTCACCAGAACATTGGAACATGGCAGAAGACAAGGAATCCTTTCGAGGTATTGCGCGAGGCGTTTACCCCTCAACCTGAGTAGTTATGGCTTAATTAACCCTCGACCTGCCCGTCACACCGCAGGCTCGGTTCGCCGAGCCTGTTTTTTTTGGTGCTGGGGTGATGGCTAAAAAATGGCGCGCCCGAGAGGATTTGAACCTCTGACCTTCGGCTTCGGAGGCCGACACTCTATCCAACTGAGCTACGGGCGCGTAAAAGGATGTTTTAAGGTGGTCAGATAATTTTAGCCGCTAAGGATACAACGTCCCTCGCTTGGCGTCTATGCTTATCTGTTTTTTACTAACCAGGACATGTCATGCGCTACCGCGATCTACGCGATTTTATTCAGCAGCTGGAACAATCCAATCAACTTAGACGTATCTGTGCTGAGGTTGATCCTAATCTGGAAATTACCGAAATCAGTGATCGGGTATTACGGGCCGGTGGGCCGGCGCTGTTATTTGAACGCCCTAAGGGCTATGACATCCCGGTGCTGGCCAACCTGTTCGGCACCCCACAGCGGGTGGCCCTGGGTATGGGTGAGGATTCGGTTAGCGCTCTGCGCGAAGTCGGTCAATTACTCGCTTTTCTCAAACAGCCGGA
>SKOM01000231.1 GCA_007120095.1 Candidatus Competibacteraceae bacterium
GCATAGCTGGCGCGAAAATTAATGATATTGGCTACATTGTTGCGTAAACGCTCGCTACCGGAGACCGCTCCGATCAGTAACATTTCATCGTCCAATACCGGCAGAGCGGCATGAACGCTCGCCGTACCGTGGGCACCGATTAGGGCAAATATCTCGCGTTCCTGCAACTGTTGAGCCAAGCCAGGGGTGTGGTCACTGTAGGAACGGTGGTCAGCGATGACCAACTCGATATGCCGTCCCTGGGTGCGTCGTTCCAACAAGGCGGCCTCCAGTCCAGCACGCAGGCTGCGCCCTTGAGCCTGTTGCTCGCCGCTTAGATCTACCACCGTACCAAGGCGAATCAGGGTGCTACTGACCCCGGTCTCCTGGGCGCTTAGGGGTAGGCTAAGCAATAGCAGTAACAAGACTAAACAGCGCATAAACTTGCACCTCAATAATGGATGGAAGCCAACCGCGATAATTGTCGACCGAGCCTGACCGGATCAATGACTAACCAGTACTGGTTTTCTGTGCTAAAAACCGATTTTAAACAGCTTTCTATAACGTTTGGCAGGGTTTGGGGAGAACGCGCCAAGCGTAAATCTGTTACTGCTACAGGTGAGTTATCCAGCCTGAGTCCGAAAGCGTCCCGACCCCTACCCCATACTATAACCCAAGTCTGATCCGGGGTTGAATAGTCACCAGGGGGATCTGGATTAGCTACCGACTGTAGATCAAACAGCGGCAACGGCCAACCCCCGTACTCGATTAAACCGGGGAATACAGCCGAACTATGGGGTTGGGGGTGGATGGTGGGTTTGCGGCGTAGCTCGCAATCCGGGTTGTACTGTAGCAGTAACGGCCAACCTGCGGCAAAACAGCCATAGTGTTGTGGTGTTTGTGTGCTTTGGCGTGTTGTGATCGTATCCATTCTGAGCTTCAATAGTAACAAATTTTACTGATCATACAGGTTACTCTATCAGCATGGATTCAATCCACGAGTTATTACACATTATGGCCCGTCTCCGCGATCCTGAACGCGGTTGTGAATGGGACTGTGCACAGAATTTCGCCAGCATTGCCCCGCACACCCTGGAAGAAGCCTATGAAGTCGCTGATGCTATTGCCCGCGATGACCGGGCGGCACTCAAGGATGAACTCGGTGATTTGCTGTTACAAGTGGTGTTTCACGCGCGCATGGCTGAAGAGGAAGGCAGCTTTGATTTTGCCGCAGTCGCTGCCGCGATCAGTGCCAAGCTCATTCGCCGTCATCCGCATATTTTTGGTGATGCGGCTTACGCCAACCTAGCCGAACAAAACGCCGCTTGGGAACGGATTAAAGCTACTGAGCGTCAGCAGCAGGGTGAGGTCAGCGCCTTGGATAGCATTCCCTTGGCCTTACCCGCTCTGAGTCGGGCGGCCAAGCTGCAAAAACGGGTAGCGCGGGTGGGGTTTGACTGGCCTGAGCTGGAACCCGTGCTCGACAAACTGGACGAGGAGTTACACGAACTGCGCCGGGCGCTGGCCACCGATAAAGCGGCGGCTATCCGTGATGAACTCGGCGATGTCCTGTTCAGTTGTGTCAATCTGGCTCGGCACTTGGGCGAGAACCCGGAAACCGTATTGCAGGACAGCAATCGTAAATTTGAACGCCGTTTCCGACGCCTGGAGCAGCAGGTACACCGCAGCGGTCGTCAACCCGAACAACTGAGTCTGGCCGAACTGGATGCGGTATGGGAACAGGTGAAGCAGGAGCAAAAATAATGGATTATCAATATGAGTTATTAGATCAACGGACGGCTTATCATGGGTTTCTACGTATGCTGGTGTATCGGCTGCGCCACCAGCTTTATGCGGGGGGCTGGAGTCCGGTGTTGGAGCGCGATTGTTTGGAACGGGGCGAGGTGGTCGCAGTGTTGCCCTATGATCCTGAGCAGGATCAGGTGGTGCTGATTGAACAATTTCGCATTGGGGCTGTGCATGGATCGGGTCATGCCTGGCTATGGGAAATCATCGCCGGTGAAATTGGCCGTGGTGAAACCCCGGAGCAAGTGGCTTACCGCGAAGCCCTGGAAGAAGCCAACTGCCGCCTGACAACTCTGGTGCCCATAGCCCAGTATTTCGTCAGCCCCGGCAGTTCGGCTGAACGGGTGCATTTATTTTGCGGCCGTGTGGATAGCGACGGTTTAGGCGGGGTTCACGGCCTGGCCAATGAACATGAGGATATCCGGGTCGAAGTCGTATCCCGCCAGCAGGCTTTGGCGGATGTGGCGGCTGGGCGGATTCAAACCTCACCAGCGCTGATTGCGCTACAGTGGTTAGCGCTGCAGGGTGATGAACTGCGACGGCAGTGGTTGGGTATTGATTGGTAAACCTTTAGCCACCAGCCTCAAGCACCCTCTCCCAAGGGAGAGGGTGCTATCAGTGAGACACTTAACGCGGAGTTGCCGAACGCAACCAATCGCTATGATTGCGGCGCAGTTCCTCTTGCGACAGCATCGGATAGAATGCCAGGTCGGGGCCATTGCCGACGTAAAACCCACTGTTGATCATCCGATACGGGAAATCCAGGGAATGCACCCGATGCACCAGTTTTGCCTGCTTGTCCTTTGGATCGAGTTCCAGCAACGCTTCGCGCAGATGAGGAAGGAATGAATACGGCAGATCGCCCATTGGGCCATTAGCCGGGTCAGTGGCCAAAGCGCCCAGACCGAGTTCCACAAAGCACATGCCGGGGAAGCGAATGAACTTGCCCGGTTCGGTGGTCACGCTGTGGTAGAACCCAGCCGGGTCAAGTGTGCTGACGACCAGGCTGTTGACGGGCACCAGATCCTGATACAGGTGCAGGGTCGGCTGCTTGGGTGGAACTATTTCGCCCTGTTCCAAGCCTAGAGTATGGCCGTAGGCGGTGGTTAGGTAAAGCTTGCGCAAAGCACTGATCGGGATATGTTCCAGCACTCGGTAAACTGACACATACACTGAGTTTTTTGGCTTGCCATCTGAGTGGGGCACACAGCGTTTATAAGCCTCGTCTATATCGAAAAACTCATGGCGAAACGAGGAATCGACTTCGAAGAAGATCGCTTGGCCTTTGGATTTATACTGATGGCCGGTTGAGTAATATTGCCCGAATTTTTCCGGCGGCAACATGGAGGCGATCAGCGCCTCGGGGATCAGTGAAAAGTACAGATGAACCGTCATTGTCGTTTACCCTCGTTGGTTTGTTGCAATTCACACCCCCTGAAATCCATGGCGTTCGCAGGAAGTTATCCAAGTCTGCTTTTAGATACGCAGGTCATACACTCGTTACGACGACCCACCAGCGAGTCGCGCAATTCCACAGAGAATAAAACACCTGTTTGTAAGTCGTCAATCTTTCATGTTAACCCTAAATACCCAGTTTCCTCAACTCAGTATCCGGCACCGCCTGTTCCCACAGAGTATCGAAAAAGGTCTGTAAATCCCGGGCGCGCAGGCCGCCTCCGTGGGGATAATAGCGCCCTAAACAACGTAGCGGGTCGTTGAGCATTAATAAATTGCGTTTATCGGCCAGCACATAACCATAGCCGTATTCTGGCCGATCTTGGGGGCGGTCACTGGGTAAGCGGCGTAATTCCAGCGCACTGAGTTGCTGAATCAATAGGGCCAACTGAGGATGATGACGACGCCATTGATGAGCCGGTGGCAACACCAGACGGACTTGCAGACGGCGCTGGGCCAAGACCCGTTGGCGTATCAGCTCAGCAAACTCAGGCCTATCATAGAGGCCGCGAGCCAATTCTGGAGTATAAAGGCACAGATGCAACCGAGTGGTGCTCAGTAACTCATCAAGCGCTTCAGCGGCGGGTTCAGTGCCATCAATGGGTAATTCGGTCAGCTCAGCGGCACTCATGATTTTCTCCTTACAGGTTTAAAAACATACGGCGATGGGCGATACCGGCTTCCATAAACTCCGCGCCTGCAACACAAAAACCTAAACCGGCATAAAACGCGATGGCCGTGGTTTGGGCATTCAACTCTACAGTAGCGAATTGACTTTCCCGCGCCCGATCCAGCAAGGCTTGCATTAAAGCCCGCCCTACGCCCCGCGAACGCCATGCGGCCAATACCGCCAACCGCCCGATATGTCCATCAGGCAGCAAGCGTCCGGTGCCGATGGGCTGACCATCTGTCGTCCGTGCCAGTACATGCTGACTGAGCGGATCATAGGCATCACGCTCCAGCTCTACCGGCACCTGCTGCTCGACCACAAACACTTGATAGCGGATGGCGTACAGCGTGGTTGCATGGCGCGACCAGTCAGCCGTTTCAATCTGATAGCCAGGGTCACCGGGGGGCCTTGAGTCCGTCATAGCATTATATCCACAGCTCAAATAGCGCGTGCTTGCTCGGCCGCATTGCCGGTGTAATCCGCCGGAGTCAAGGCCAGCAACTGAGCTTTTGCCGCGTCTGGAATGGCCAATTCCTCAATGAATGCCTGCAAGCGCTGCCGGTCAATCCGCTGACCCCGAGTCAAGTGTTTCAGTTGCTCATAAGGCTGATCAATGCCGTAGCGGCGCATGACGGTTTGCACCGCTTCGCCCAGGACTTCCCAATTATGATCAAGATCAGCGGCAAGTTGATGCGGATCGACCTGTAATTTGCGTAGTCCTCGGGCCGTGCTGTGATAAGCGATCAACGCATGGCCGAGGGCACTGCCAAGGGCGCGCAGGGCGGTGGAGTCACTGAGGTCACGTTGCCAGCGCGACACCGGAAGCTTTTGAGCCAGATGATCGAGCAGTGCATTGGCTAAGCCGAGGTTGCCTTCCGCGTTTTCGAAATCAATCGGATTGACTTTATGCGGCATGGTCGATGAGCCCACCTCACCGGCTATGGTGTTTTGGCGGAAATAGCCCAAGGCAATATAGCCCCATAAATCCCGACATAAATCGAGTAAAATCGTGTGCACTCGGATTAACGCCTGGCTGTATTCGGCGATGTAGTCATGCGGCTCAATTTGCGTGGTATAAGGATTCAGTTCCAGCCCTAGCCGTTGGTTAATCAGCTCCTGAGCTAAAGTCGGCCAGTCCAGTTCCGGATAAGCGATGCGATGGGCATTATAATTGCCCACCGCGCCGTTGAGTTTACCGAGTATCGGTACAGCGGCCAGTTGGGTAAGCTGGCGGTGCAAGCGGTGCACGACATTGGCCAGCTCCTTACCCATAGTGGTCGGTGAGGCCGCCTGACCGTGGGTACGGGCGAGCATGGCGTGGTCGGCCAGATCATGGGCCTGCTGGCGCAGTTGTGCGGTCAATGCGTTTAAGGCCGGTAACAGGTGCTGATCACGCGCTTCGCGCAACATTAAGGCGTAAGCGAGATTATTGATATCCTCTGAGGTGCAGGCAAAATGGACGAATTCGGCCACGGCAGCCAGCTCGGGCAGCGCGGCAAAACGCTGTTTGAGATAATATTCCACCGCTTTAACATCATGGTTGGTGGTGGCTTCAATGGCTTTGATCTGTTCGGCCTCTGCTGGGGAAAATTCAGCGATCAGACGGGCTAAATAATCTTGAGCGTCAGGACTGAAAGCCGGAATTTCCGTCAATTCGGGACAGTCAGCCAGGGTTTGCAGCCAGCGAATTTCCACAATCAGACGCTGGCGGATCAGACCGTATTCGCTGCACACGGGGCGCAGGGCGGCCGTTTTGCCACCATAGCGGCCATCAATAGGGGATAGGGCAGTGAGTTCGGTGAGTTGCATGAGGTTTTAGCTGGGTTGAGGGTAATTGGACAATGATAGGTATGAAAACAGCTTGGATTATACTCGCACTAAGCCTGCTGCTGCACGGTATGCCGGTGGTTGCTGATTTGGAAAGCGGCTTGTTGGCTTATGAGC
>SKOM01000245.1 GCA_007120095.1 Candidatus Competibacteraceae bacterium
AACTTGAGCTGATTCAGCAGGGTAGTGATACGCTCAGACGGGATGTTTTCGAGCCGATCGAGTGTTCTAGGCAAGGCGTTTTCCAGCAGGCGGCGCCCAATAACAATCGCCTCACCCCGTTTAAGATGGGTGAGATAATGGCGGATACTGGCGCGGGCTTTGGCCGTGACAACAAAACCTAACCAGGCTGGATCGGGGCGTGCTGTGGGCGAGATGATAACTTCTACGGCTTGCCCTGAGCTGAGCCGGGTGCGCAGCGGTACAAAGCGATTGTCGATTTTTGCCCCTAAACATGTGTTGCCGACATCGGAGTGGATCGCGTAGGCAAAGTCGACAACGGTGGCACCGCGTGGCAGTTCGATGATCTCACCGGCGGGGGTGAACACGAAAATATCGTTGGGGAATAGATCGACTTTAACGCTTTCCAGGAATTCCACGGAATTTCCGGCTCGGCGCTGCATATCCAGCAGCTTTTTCAGCCAGTCACGCGCTCGTTCTTGGGCGTTGCGCGGAGAGGGTTGCTGGTCATCGGTTCGATGAAACCAGTAGGAAGCGATGCCGGTTTGCGCCATGACATGCATGTCATAAGTGCGGATACGCACCTCGAGCAGCAAAGCCTGGGGGCCAAATAGCACGGTGTGCAGGGATTGATAGCCATTGGCTTTAGGTAAGGCGATATAATCGCGAAACCGGCCGATCATCGGCCTGTGTAACTGATGCAGGCAGCCTAAAGCCCGGTAGCAGGCGTCGATGTCGTCTACGACGACCCTCACCGAATAGACATCGTTCATATTGCGAAAGCACTGTTTTCTCTCGCGCATGCTGCGGTAGGTGCGCCACAGTGGTTTTTCTCGCCCTACAACTCGAGCGTTGATGCCTTGTGCGTGCAGATGCTCGCGCATTTGCGCTTCCATGGTAATAATCTGTGCGCTGCGGCGGGCACTGCGTTGCTGCATGGCATGACACAGCACTTGGTAACGGTGCGGATACAGATGCCGAAAACCGAGGTCTTCGAGTTCCAGGCGCAGATGATTCATACCCAGGCGATTGGCAATCGGCGCATAAATATCGAGAGTCTCCCGGGCAATGCGGCGGCGCTTTGCCGGCAACATGGCGTCCAGGGTGCGCATATTATGCAAGCGATCGGCAAGCTTGATCATAATGACACGGATGTCACGCGCCATAGCCAAAAACATTTTCCGGAAGTTTTCAGCTTGTGCTTCCAGGCGCGACTCAAAACTCATCTGGGTGAGTTTGCTGACTCCATCCACGAGATCAGCAACATCTTGACCAAATCGGTGGCTCAAATCTTTCTTGCCATGCGGGGTGTCTTCAATCACATCGTGCAGCACGGCGGCCATTAGCGTCCGGTGATCGAAACGTACTTCATTGAGGATATCGACCACCGCTAAAGGGTGGAAAATATAAGGTTCGCCGGTTTTGCGATAGACGCCGTCGTGAGCGGCGGCTGCAAAACGACAGGCCTGCTCGACCTGAGCCACTTCCTGGGCAGGCAAATGCTCAGCCAGCGAATTGCAGACCGCATTGATCCGCTCGTCGATGGCCGTTGACCAATCCAGTGGCGTTGTGGTGACGACCCCGGTCATTTGCTGCTGGAAAGCCATACAAAGGGTTGGATGCTTAAAAGTGTTGACACGCCCTAGTCCTCGGTGGGCGGGCTTTGAGCTAATCGCGTTCGCGAACCTGGAGTTACCGGGATGTCTTCCAGCGATGAGTCCAGTGTTAATGCGGAAAGCTTCGGCCTGTGCTGTTCCTTAATCTTGCGTAGCCCGTCCAAATCCACTGATTCTGCGGCAATTTCACGCAGCGCAACAACAGTGGGTTTGTCGTTTTCCCAAGCAACCCGCGGTTCGTACCCCCGGGCTAACTGGCGTGCTCTTCGGGAAGCCAGTAACACCAGGTCAAACCGGTTATCGAGTTGGTTTAAACAATCTTCTACAGTAATTCGTGCCATGATGAGTCGCGTTTTGCAAGTGAGTTTATCAATGTAATGCACCTGAAACATTAAGACAACAGCCGTGTGAGCAGATCGCTGTGGCGCCGGGTTTGTGCCGCCAGATTTTGGCGATTGGCGACGATTATAGACCGCAGTGCCTCAAGGCTGGTTGCAAAATCATCATTGATGATGAGGTAATCGAATTCATCATAGTGATGCATTTCGGCCACAGCACTTTGCATCCGATAGGCGATGACTGTCGGATCATCCTGCCCACGCGCCCGCAGGCGGGCATCGAGTGCTTCTAGGCTGGGCGGCAAAATAAATATTCCTCGGGCATCAGGAAACTGCTTGCGGACCTGACGTGCGCCCTGCCAGTCGATTTCCAGGATAATATCCTCACCATTGGCCAGTTGCTCGCACACTGTGTCGCGGCTGGTACCGTAATAATGCTCGAACACCCGGGCGTATTCAAGAAACCGATCTTCTGCCACAAGAGATTCAAACTGTTGTGGCGAAACGAAATAATAATTCTCCCCCTCAATTTCACCCGGTCGCGGCGGGCGAGTGGTATGCGAGACCGACACGCCGACCTGCGGTAGATCGGCCAACAGCCGCTGGACTAGACTGGTCTTACCCGCGCCGGAGGGTGCCGATATGACGTATAAACTACCCGCAGGTGCATTTAGGGTCATGGCAGAAACCGGGTCTGATTTTGTCGCCGTTCCTGATGGCGTTCTAAGGCGAACTCAATCAGGCGTTCGATCAACTGCGCGTAAGGCAGGCCGGAAGCTTCCCAGAGTTTGGGGTACATGCTGATGGCGGTAAATCCCGGCAAAGTATTGGCTTCAATGAGAAAAATCTGATAATCTGAACGGGTGACTAAACAATCTATCCGGGCTAGACCCGCGCCATCGAGGGCTTGAAATGCCCGTACCGCATAATCTTGTAAGCGGGCGGTCACCGATTCGGGCAGCGGTGCCGGTATCAGCAGCCTGGATTCTCCGGCCAGATACTTGGCTGCATAGTCGTAGAACGCATGGCACGGTATAATTTCGCCCGGCACGGAGACTTGCGGCTGATCATTGCCCAGCACTGAAATTTCGACTTCATGGGCATCCTCAATACCTTGCTCTACAATCAGCTTGCGATCATACTGGGCGGCCTGCTGCATAGCGGCGGCGAACTCATCGGCACGGTTAACCTTGCTGATACCGACGCTGGAGCCAAGATTGGCGGGTTTGATGAACAGCGGATAGTTCAAAGCCCGTTCGCAGCGCGTTTGCACGGCGTATGGGTCTTGGTACCAATCACGACGCAAGATCACCCGATAGGGCGCTTGGGGTAGACCCGCATGGGCGAACAGCGCTTTCATCACCGCTTTGTCCATGCCCACAGCTGAACCCAGCACGCCGGCACCGACATAGGGGATATCGGCCAGTTCCAACAATCCTTGCAGGGTGCCATCCTCGCCGTAGGTTCCGTGAATCAAAGGAAATATCACATCCAATGGGATAGCTTCGCCACTGGCGGTAACGCGCAGACCTTGAGCGCCCGGTTCGGGTAATAGGCTCACAGCCCGACCTGCCTGGGTGGGCAAGGGCTGGTCATCAGTGAGGCCAGTGGCATTCGCCAAGTGCAGCCAGTGGCCGTCTTGGGTGATACCAATCGGCACAACTTCGAAGCGCTGGCGATCCATGGCGGCCATCACCGAACGCGCCGACATCAGCGACACTTGATGTTCGCAGGAGCGCCCTCCAAACAACACGCCAACCCGTAATTTTTGACGATCCATCGGTAACTCCACAACGGTATTGTCAGAAGATTATGCAATGCCAATACGCTGAGAACAACGTCGGCGTTATCATTACACTGTGATCAACTCTTCGATATGAGTATAGTAGGTTAATGGAACCGCAGATAAACCTTGATACCCCCTACGAAGTCATTAACGCTGAGTCGCGAACCCCGGTGCTGCTGTTGTGTGATCATGCCACCAACCGCATCCCTACGGACTATGCTCAGCTTGGACTGCCCGATTCAGCGCTGCAACAGCATATCGCACTGGATATCGGTACCGCTGCTCTAGCGCGGCTGCTCGCCCAGCGTCTTGCCTGCCCGGCGGTATTATCGGGCTATTCGCGCTTGCTGATTGACTGCAACCGCCAGCCCGGTGATCCGACCTCCATTGTCGAAGTCAGCGATGGGATTGTCGTGCCCGGCAATCAGGCCGTTAGCGATGAGGAAGCCGAATTTCGTTTAGAAGCTTTTTTCTGGCCTTATCACCATGCTGTCACGCATACACTGGCACAACTGTGGCGTCATGGCCCCGCACCTGCGGTGATCTCTCTTCACAGTTTCAGCCGCTATTTTAGCGGCTTGACCCGACCTTGGCATGTCGGTGTGTTGTGGAATCATGATCCGCGTATCGCCCAGCCTCTGTTGCGTTGGCTGCATGAACAGCATTCCGATTTGGTGATTGGCGATAATGAGCCGTATTCAGGGCGGGAGGTTGGATTCACGGTGGATCATCATGCCGGGGCTGCAGGACTGCCCCATGTCGCCTTGGAAATTCGTCAGGATTTGATTGCCGATCCCGCCGGTCAGGCGCAGTGGGCGGATATCATCGGCGATGCCCTGGAGGCGGTATTATCTAACGCAAGTTTGCACCAGGTGGAGCATTACTGAGATGGCTGCTATCGGTACCTATCGCGAGCCGAGCTTCACGGTCGGCATTGAAGAAGAATACCTATTGGTGTCGCGTGAGACGCGTGCTTTGGCCGAGCAACCCCAAACCATGCTGGAAGAATGTGAGGCACGGTTAGCAGGGCGTTTCAGCCCTGAGTTTCTGCGTTCGCAGATTGAAATTGGCACCGATGTGCATGGCACACTGAGCGGTGCCCGTGCTGATCTAGCGCAATTGCGGGCAACGGTGGCTGACGTGGCTAATGGCCATGGTTTAGCACCGATTGCGGCGTCTACCCACCCCTTTACCGATTGGCGGGCGCAGCGCCACACCGAGAAAGAACGCTATTCCTTGCTGGCTCAAGATCTACAAGGTGTAGTCAGGCGATTATTAATCTGCGGCATGCACGTTCATGTGGCGATTGAAGATGAAAATCTGCGTGTCGATCTCATGAATCAGGTGGTGTATTTTCTGCCGCATTTATTAGCGCTGAGTACCTCATCACCGTTCTGGGGTGGGGAAAATCTTGGTTTGAAATCTTATCGTTTGTGTGTGTTCAATGAGTTACCGCGCACCGGATTGCCCGATTATTTTGATTCCCACGGTGAATATAAACGCCATGTACAGGTTCTGGTGGATGCCGGACTGCTGGAAGATGCCAGCAAAATCTGGTGGGATGTCCGCCCCTCGGTGCGCTATCCCACACTGGAAATGCGCATTGCTGATGTCTGCACCTATATGGACGATACGCTGTGCATCGCGGCCATGTACCGTTGTCTTCTGCGTATGCTTTACCGCTTACGGCGCAATAATCAGCGCTGGCGCATCTATACCCGTATGTTAGTGAATGAAAACCGCTGGCGAGCGCAGCGTTACGGTTTTGATGAGGGTCTGGTCGACTTCGGTCTGGGTCAGATTGTGGCTTACCCTGATTTGCTTGAAGAAATGCTGGGATTTCTGCGCGAGGATGCTGAATTTTTCGGCTGCGTCAAAGAACTGGAACATGCCCGCATGATTTTGCAGCGGGGCACCAGTGCCCATCGGCAAGTTCGCACCTATCATCAAGCGCTCAGCCAAGGGGCTTCGCGTCAAGAGGCGCTGACCGCCGTGGTGGATAATCTGATCGCTGAGACGGTTGTCGGGATTCGTGCCTGACATCTTCCCCGCCCTGGAACTGGCTATCAAAT
>SKOM01000272.1 GCA_007120095.1 Candidatus Competibacteraceae bacterium
GATGGCATTGTGCGTGGGGAGAAACTGTAAAATCCGTTGATTTTGTACACGAAGATGGCAGCTTGCTTCAGATAAAAAATAGAAGTAACTCTGAGAATAGTTCGAGCAGTACGGTCAGGCACGGAACCAAGATTGATAAGTGGTACAGGATTAAAGCAGATCGTGTAGAATATATGTGGAATTCACTCAACCAAATTTGTAAAACCAGTCACCTCAGCGAGGAAGCGTTTGTTGAATTTGCCAGGGCTACAATTGAAAGTAATCCTGCATGTTTGGCCATAGAAATCAATAATCCCTGGAAGGATTAGGATTAAATGAGTTGGCGCTTAACCGAACGTTAACTCACTTTGCATGGTTTCTTGGTTGTGGGCTTCAATCTCTTTCTCAAATGACTTGATCCACTGAGTGTGCGAAGTGTTTTTATATCTAGAATAAGGAAAGTCCAAAGTACTTGTGAGAGTTTCTGATGCCAATAATGCCTTAACTAATCTTCCAACAGCCAAGCCTAGGCTCGCTGGCACAGCATTGCCAACTTGCTTATATTGCTCAATCAACGGGCCTGCAAGCTCCCAGTTATCAGGAAATTCCTGTATTCGCTTGTATTCCTCTATTGAAAGAGGACGATTCTCGACAGGGTGGGCGAGATCAGTAGCGGGCATTGCTGGATGTGTGACTAACGTTGGTGAAGGTTTATTCCAAGCCAGTCGCCTCAAGAAACCTGTTTTTCCTCCACCCGCATAATATGATTTTCCCATGGCTTCTTTTTGAAGCTCTACTGGTAAATTTCGCCAGTTTTTGCCAGGTTTCAACATTCTATAGTAACGAAGTCTTTTTTCAGGAAAATTAAGGTGATGATGCTTTTTAATATTTGAAATGCAGGATCTTAGATCACGCCACTTAGGAAGCCCTAGCTGACGATTCTCAGAATGGGTCGGGGTTAAATACGGAGGTTCTTTGCCGTTTCGTGAGCAAATTATAATCACTCGCTCACGAATTTGTGGAGTACCGAAATTTGCAGAGTTATAAAGATTAAAAGAGAAACCATAGCCAGCAGATTCTAGTCTTTTGATTACGAAATTCAACGCACCGCCTTTCAGTTCATCTGTCGATAGGTCAGGAAATGATGGCCCACGCTGGTCATGTGGGCGATGCTCCATTGGACATGAAAGCAACCCTCTAACATTTTCAATAACGATGTAATTAGGCTTCAGTTCCAAGGCCAGGTCAATATACTTAAGGAATACGTTACCTCTATCATCATTAAATCCCTGTCTTTTTCCCGCAGTACTAAATGCTTGGCAAGGTGGCCCTCCCATAACCAAATCTATTTCATCAGATTCCTTTAAATTTGCGGCTGCCCGAATGTCGTCAGCAGTATACTCGCTAATATCTCCAAGCAATGCAGTGTTGGGTCTATTTAATGCGATAGTTTGCCTGCAATATTTGTCAATCTCACATGCTAGCCTTATCTCAAACCCGGTTTTTTCAATCCCCAAATCAAAACCCATAGCGCCTGAGAAAAAACTCAATGCAATAGGCTTTCTTTGAGATTTTGTCGAAATGCAATAGGCTGGGTGGTTTTGTGCTATTTTGTGGGCAGTCTTCAAGCCATATTTTTCAACGCTGTCCTGCGAGATCAACCACGAACTGCCTAGTTTGCGTGCTTTTAGGTCACCTTGCCTACATAACGTTCTTGCTCGCTGTACGCTAATATTAAGCTGATTTGCAGCATCAATTATGTCAATTTCGGTACCCATTTAGAGTTTCCTGCACGAAACTTGTAGTAGGTACCAAATATACTCTTCGTAGCAAGCATGTCAAGCCTTAACAATCGACTGCTGTTGGATAAATTTTACGCTGCGATGCAAATTTGTCACCGAGCACGCGCCGTTCGTCCGTGCTCACCAGAGGTTCAATCGTTTGCCATGCTCCCTATGCTGAACTATCCGCTTGCGGCGGATCAGTCTGTGGTGTAGGCAGAGCCTCAGCTTGGCGAGCAATGGCACGGGTTAGGCCAGAAAAAATAAATAAATGCGCAGGCACCAAGGCATACCAATACATCAGCCCCCATACCCCGGCAGGATGCCAAAAGCCGGTGGCACGGATGCGAGTACCTTCACCTTCTGGGGTGAGTTCAAACTCCAGCACCCCCGAACCCGGCGCCCGCATACCGAAAAACAGTGTCAGCCGCCGCTGCGGCTCCATAGCGATCACCCGCCAGGAGTCCACCGTGTCGCCAACCCGCAATTCGGTAGGATGTCGGCGTCCGTAATTCAAGCCCTGCCCCCCAACCAGCCAATCGATAACTTCGCGGATTTTCCACAGACTGTTCATGTAGAAATAGCGATGATCGCCGCCGATGCGGGTGAGAATCGCCCAAACAGCTTCCGGACTCGCTTGTGCTACAGCGCTGCCCTCGGCGCGCTTGGCATAGTAAGCATAATCGGAGCGGTAATTGCGAAATACAAAGGCCCCTTCAGTCCAACGCGCAGCAACCGTGTGTTGCCGTTCGGCCTCAAAGGCAGCGTGTACGGACTCGCGAAAGTTCAACAGTTTTTGTGGCACTAACTGCTCGATTTTACGGCTATCCGCTACAAAATCCTGACGCATACCTTCGATCAGAGCGCGAGCCACCGGGGTGGGCACCGAGGTCATCAGATGTAACCAGTAAGACGAGAGTCTGGGCGTCAACAGCGGTACAGGAATAATCCAGGGGCGGCGCCGACCGGCTTCTTCGGCCAAAATGCGCATCATATCGGCATAGGTCAGAGATTCCGGGCCAGCCGTATCCAGAATCTTGCCGGCCGTCTCGGTGAGTGTGGGTACACGTATCAGATATTCAAGCAAGTTATCCAAGGCAATGGGTGGGGATTGTGCCGACACCCAGCGTGGTGTGATCATTACCGGCAGGTGAAAGACCAGATCACGCATGACCTCAAACGCGGCTGAACCTGGCCCGACGATAATACCCGCCCGGATTTCGGTCACGGGTACCGCACCGTTGCGCAGCACATCGCCAGTCTGACGGCGCGAGACGATATGTTCGGTATTGGCCGAATCGGGAACCAATCCGCCGAGATAGACGATACGTTTGACGCCAGCCGCTGCTGCTGCCTGGGCAAAATTAGCCGCCGCTTCACGGTCGATGCGACCAAAATCCTTACCCGCAGCCATGGAGTGAACCAGATAATACGCAGTATCCACACCGTGCAGTGCGGCAGGCAAGGTCTCGGGCCGTGTGGCATCAGCGGCGACACAGTCTATGTCGTCCCAGCCACGGGCGGCGAGTACTTCGGGCGAACGAGCTGCCGCGCGCACAGTCATACCGGATGCGCAGAGTCGAGGAACGAGATGAGTGCCAATATAGCCACTAGCACCAAAAACCAGCGTCAGCGACGATGGTTGTGCGGGGGCACTAGAGGGCAATGGCCTAGTATTTTCCGGCATTTAATGGGGATAAAAAGAAGGTAATAGAAAAAAATTCGAAGGGTGATTGACGCACTGCAACAATCTGTCTATACTGTTTTACAACATCCTTGTGGATGTTTCTCCTCCAAACTCCTCCTTTGGTGGTTAGTTGCCGAGGCGTTTTCGCCTCGGCTCTTTTTATTGCTTGCAGCTCCTTCGCAAGCATGGTTGCCATTCTATATTGAACTGTGCTCAGATGCACGAAAAATCGTTGCTGCATCGCAACATATAAACAAATCACCGGGTTTCAACTGCAAAAACCCGCAGGGCCTGATCCAACCTTTCAATACCCATGGTTAATTCGCTACTATTGATTGTCAGTGGCGGCACCAAACGCACTACATCGGTGCCGGCTTGTAACACCAACACCCCTTGATGACGGCAATATTCCAGCAGTCGAGCGATTTGACCGTGGTAAGTTTTAGCCAATTGTGCTCCCAACATCAGACCTTGGCCACGGATGGTTTGAAATACACCGAGTTCTGCATTAATGCTTTCTAAAGCGAGGCGCAGTTGTTCGCCTTGATAGCGAATATGCTGGAGCATATGGGGATCGTTGACCTTACGTAATACCGCTCGTGCCACGGCACAGGCCAGAGGATTACCGCCAAACGTGGAACCGTGGCTGCCCAGTTTAAGTATTTCAGCCGCTTTGGAACCCACCAGCATGGCACCAATCGGCATACCTCCGCCCAGCCCTTTGGCCAACGTCATGACATCCGGAGTTAGGCCGGATTCCCACTCATGGGCAAACAAGCGCCCGGTACGCCCCATGCCCGATTGAATCTCATCAACCATTAATAACGCACCAACCCGATCACAGCACTCTCGTAAGTGCTGTAAGAATCCTGGCTGAGCGGGAACAATCCCGCCCTCACCTTGAATCGGTTCAACGAGAACCGCACAGGCTTGACCATCGATGGCACGCTCAGCGGCTGCAAAGTCATTGAACGCACAATAGCGAAACCCGCCAGGTAGCGGCTCAAACCCGCTGTGGTATTTGGGTTGGGCAGTGGCGGTCACCGTGGCTAGAGTACGACCGTGAAAACCACCCAGAAAGGTTACAATCTGGCGCTGTTCCGGGGCCAAATGCTCGCTGGCATAACGGCGGGCCAGTTTAATCGCCGCTTCGTTGGCCTCAGCGCCGGAATTGCAAAAAAACACCCGCTCGGCAAAGCTGGTTTGTACCAGTTCAGCGGCCAGGCGTATAGCCGGTTCCGTATAATATAAGTTGCTGGTATGCCAAATTTTAGTGAGCTGCGCCTGCAAGGCGGCAATCAAATCCGGATCTTGGTGGCCTAAGGCGCTGACCGCAATGCCCGCACCGAAATCGATGTAGGCTCGGCCTTCCAAATCCCAGACCTGCGCACCAAGCCCGCGCTCCAGCACGATGCCCTGGGGCTGATAATTGGGCGTAAAACAGGCTTGGCCTGTCATGATTAGGTTGTGGCTGAGTGTATTAGTGTCCATGCAGAGAACTCGTAACTGACATCCGAAAGTATACTACGTTTAAACCTGAACTTAATCGCGTAGACACTATCTATGGCATTGGTTTTAACCCTATATACCCACCATTTTTTCTGGATCACTGTATGCGACGCCTATTACTGCAACTCTTGATTACGGTTTTACTGATTGGAGGTGCAGTCTACGGCTGGTATGTCTTGCAGCCTGCCGCAGATTCTGCGCCGGGCAGCGCCTCGGGGCAAGGTGGCCCACCGCCGACGCCGGTCGATATCACCCATGCACGACTCGACACTTTACAAGACCGACTGGAAGCGGTCGGCACCGCCCGCGCTCGGGAAAGTATCGAGGTCGTCGCCCAGCTTGCCGGACGGATTGCCGCGATTCATTTTCATGAAGGGCAACACGTCGAAACGGGGCAGGTGCTGGTCGAATTGGATAATGCCCGCGAGCAGGCCGAGCTGCGGGAAGCCAATGCCCAACTGGCCGAGTCCCGTCGTCAATTGAATCGTGCCCGCACCATGTTACAGTCTAACACCGTATCGCAAGCTCAGGTGGATGAACTCAGCGCCACGGTTGACGCTGCCGAAGCACGCAGTGCTGTGATCCAAGTGCGTTTGCAAAATCATGTCATTGTGGCACCGTTCGAGGGGGTTATCGGTTTGCGTGAGGTGAGTTTAGGCGCTTATGTCGAACCTAACCGCCGCATCACGACATTAGACGATGTCAGCACCTTGCGCATTGATTTTTCGGTGCCCGAGAGGTTTTTGGATCGGCTGGCATTGGGGTTAGACGTACTGGCCACCAGTGCGGCATTTCCAGATCATCCCTTTGCCGGTGAAATTAACCGCATTGACACCCGTATTGATCCCACCAC
>SKOM01000235.1 GCA_007120095.1 Candidatus Competibacteraceae bacterium
ACAATCGCCAGTGGATCACGGATAATGAACCGCAGCGGTTCCAGAACGCTGACCAGTACTGAGGATCTCATTGCAGCGTCACTCGGGGGTCAAGGGTGGTGTAGAGAATATCCACCAGCAGATTTAAAGTAATGACAAACGCCGCCATAATCAGAAAACTGGCCTGAGCCAAGGGGAAATCAGAAGTCCGCACGGCATTGAGAATTTCCCGCCCTAAACCCGGCCAGGAAAACACCACTTCGACCACGACTTGACCGCCAGCGGCCAGGCCAATGGTGACGGCCAACTGCGTGACCACCGGCAATAAGGCATTACGGGCGGCATGGTGGTAGAGAATCCGCCGTTCAGGCAATCCCTTGGCGCGAGCCATTTCGATAAAATCCTCACCGTAGACCTCCATCATGGTATTGCGCATGATCAGCAGCGGTGAGCCAAGATAGTACAGGGCGACAATCAGGGCCGGTAAAATCAGATGAGCGAGAAAATCCAGAGTGAAAATTTTGTCGAAGAATCCCGTGGCTTCATAGGGTAAGGTGCGCATCCCACTGGTGGGAAACCAGCCGAGACTGACACCGAAGATCAAAATGGCCATCATCCCGGTCCAGAACATCGGCGCGGAGCGGAACATCAGGCCGAGAATAATCCCGGCAGTATCGGTGCCGCTGCCGCGCCGCCATGATAACCACGCTCCTAGCGGTACACCGATGGCGTAAGCGATCAGAATGGCGCTCAGCATTAATACCAGGGTATTGGCCAGCCGCTCCCAAATAATATCCGCTACCGGAGCACGGTAGCTGAAGGAAAAACCAAAATCGCCCTGGACGATATTGCCCAGATAAATCAGATACTGCTCAAACAGGGGGCGATCCAAGCCGAAGCGAGCGCGCACCATCTCGCGCTCTTCGAGGCTTAAGCCTTCGGTAATCAGTGCGGCGGTCGGATCGGGCAGACCGAGGCGAAACAGGAAAAACAGCAGCGTGGCGATAATAAACAACGCCAGCAGCGCTTGCAGTAAGCGCCGCAGCAGATAGCGTGCTCGATTCATCGACGTCAGCAGACTCCAGGATGGTATGGCATAAACACATACAGATTCAGAACGCCACCAACCTCGTCATTCCGCCAAGGACTGGCGGAATGACGGCATGGATTCACTTTATCGGTGTCTATCCGTGTGTATCCGTGGTTTAAAACCGTTCTGGTAGCAATAGGGATAATAGTCAGCTATCAGGGACGGCTTACAGCAGGCGTTTAAGGCCGTAACAACCGTCCTTCAGCATCCCACGTATAGCCCGCAGTCTCCAGCTCGGCACGCGCAGCGTCCATATCGTAATCAAAACGCTCAGTGAACGGGTTATGCCAGAAGGCATTGACCGGCGCAACTACGGTGGTTCCGACTTCACCGCGCCCATCCAGCAATACATTCACCATGCGTTCGCGATCCATCGCCATCGTTAAGGCGCGGCGGGCAGCACGGTCGTTAAACGGCTCACGGCGTAGATTATAGGTCAGATGAAAATAACCAAAATCGGGCACACTGATCACAGTGAGATGATCCTCGGCTTCGGCTAAGGGGATCTGGCCCGGTTCCATACGCCAGGCGGTCATGTCGATTTGTTCCGTTAACAGGCCAGTGAATACCCCCTCCATATCGGCATAGATGATGAATTCCACCCCCTCCAGTGCGACGGTACCGGCCGAGAAATGATCGTCGTTGCGGCTGAGGCTCATGAATTCGCCGCGATCATGGCGCTCAAAACGCAGCGGTCCGGAACCGACCGTGGGAATGTCTTCTGGTGATAATTCGCCTGGGTTATCAATACTCTCCCAAATATGCCGGGGCAAAATGGGAATCTGCGACAGCGTAATGATGGCAAACGGTGCGGACGGCTCGCTGAGCGTAAAGCGTACCGACAATTCGCCCGTCTGTTCCACTGCGGCCAGGGGTGCCAGATAGGCGTTGAAATAGGAGTAATCCTGCGTCATATAATAGTTAAACGTAAACGCCACATCAGCAGCGGTCACCGGCTCGCCGTCGTGGAAGCGCATCCCTTCGCGCAGGGTCACATCCACCGTGGTTTCATCCACAGCGGTTACCTCGACCGCTGCCCACGGCACCGGCTCCACATCAGCACTCAAGCGCACCAGCCGATCATAATACATGCGCATCCATTTCCAGCCCCAGACTGAGGTAGAATCCAGCGGATTGACATTATCCGGCTCCTGCGGGCCACCAATGCGCAGCACAGCACGATCAGTTAATGGCCGGGCTTGCAACGGCGTCCATTCACTGTACAAGCCCTCGCCGGCCATCACAGGGATATCGGTAAAGGTGTTGTGGTTGTAGGCGACGACTTCATCGCGGTGAAACAGCACAACAGTCGGTATATCCGGCATATACAGTTCCTGCATTTCCCAGACAATGTCGCGACGGTTGTCGGGGTCAAACTGCTGCGACTGGGCATCGTACAGGGCGTCGTATTCGGGATTAATATAGCCGCCGGGGTTATTGCCGCCGAGTTCAGACTGGCGCGAGTCTAAAGTGCCGAGGAAAAATTGCGGATCCAGCCGATCCACTCGACCACTCCAGCCGAGAATCACCGCATCAAAATCCTGATTGCCGTAGAAGCGATCCAGAGCGGTGCGGAATTCAGTAGGACGAACGGTGACATCCAGCCCCAGTTCCCGCCATGCCTCAGCGATGATAAACGCGGCTTCATAGCGGATAGGGTCATAGGCTTCGGTGGTGGTGATCAGCTCAACCGGCGCGACGCGCTGTTGGGCTAACACCGGAGTTGTGAGCAGTGCTACCGGCAGCAGCAGTGTACTCAGTATGGGTAGAGGTTTCAAAGGGCTTGCTCCTGGTTTGCAGTTGGTTAAATTATTTCTGTTGGTTAAATTATTTATAGTATAGCAGTGCACTGACACTTGACTCGCATAAAGCCCAGTTCTGCTATCATCCACGCTGGAATTTAACCATCTTGTGAACCATTGATGTCAGATACTCAACTCGCCGATACTCCCTTGCCGAACACCCGCTATTGGGCCGTCAAAGGGGTCTTAGAACACACCCTACGCGAGTCGCTCGCTAACGAGATTCATGCCCGTCCGCCACCGTCGCTGACTGCGCCGTGTCGTATTTCATTTTTGGCCTTGACCTCCGGTGAACGCGGTGTCCAGCGTGATCGTGATCATGTCGTCGATTTGTGTCGGCGTTTTGGAGTCGCTGAACCACCACCGGGTGCGATTTTCTGGTATGTGGATGTCGGCCCGTTCCGTCTGAATTGGGAGCGCCATAATGAATTTTCCGCCTATTGGTTTATCCGTCAAGGGACGATTGTTCATCCCTTTAGAGATTGTGTCATCGAGCGGGTGCCCGCTGATTGGCTTGCGGGTTTGGCAGGCGAATTGCTCGTCGCGGCTCATCTGGAATTAGAACACCATGACACTCCCGAACGCCGCAACGATGAGCTGAATGATCTGTTTGCCTCGGACAACCTGGCCGCCAGCATTGTGGCGGGTGGGTCAGCACGGGTGTGGACGGATTTCCGCTTGCAGGGCGATGGCTTTAGCCGCATATTGGTGCGTGACCATAACCTGACCCAACGCCAGGCAGGTCGTGTAGTACAGCGTCTGGTGGAAATTGAGACCTACCGGATGATGGCCTTGCTAGGTTTTCCTCTAGCCCGGCAGGTAAGTACCCAGGTCAGCGATGCCGAGGCAGGCCTGGCCCAATTAACCGAACAACTGTCTTCCAGTGAAGGCACGAGCAGTGATCCAGAACTGCTGGATCAGGTTACGGCACTGGCCGCCGAAGTTGAGCGTTTATCGGCGGCGGTGAGTTACCGCTTCAGTGCGACCCGCGCCTACCATGCCTTGGTGCAACGGCGCTTTCAACACTTGCGTGAACAGCGTTTCGAAGGCCGTTCCACCCTCCAGGAATTTATGGAGCGCCGCCTGTCACCGGCCATGCGCACCTGTGATTCGGTGTCTGAGCGGCTGGCGATCTTATCCGAGCGGGTGGGGCGTGCGGCGAATTTACTGCGTACCCGGGTGGACGTGGCGGTCTCGCAGCAAAACCGCGATTTGCTGACCTCCATGGATCGGCGGGCGCAGATGCAACTGCGCTTGCAAGAGACCGTGGAGGGCTTATCGGTGGTGGTGCTCAGTTACTATCTGAGTAGCCTACTCGGCTACGGTTTCAAGTCCCTGGAACAGGCTGGAGTACCGATCAATGCCACCCTGGCTACAGGTCTGGCTGTGCCCGTTGTGGTAGTGACGATCTGGCTGGGTATACGCCGTTTGCGCAGTAAAATGCTGGCTGATGATTAAGCCCCCGGCCACGGGCCGGGAGGATGGCGGGGCAAGTAGCGGGTTTCCGTCGTTTCAGTGTAGATCTGGAAACCGCGCGCCTGGTAATTCGCCAGTGCGTGCGGATGATCCAGACTGCACGTATTCAGCGTCACTTTCTCCGGTTGACGCTGCCAGGCTTGCCGCACCGCATGACTGAGCAGTACGCCACCAAACCCCTGACCGACAAATTGCGGTAATAGCCCAAAATAGGCGATATTAGTGATTTGCCGTTCCTCTTTGGGCTGCAATTCATAGAATCCCGCTGGTGTGCCTCGGTAATAGGCCACCCAGGTCTCGATGCCGGGACGCTCCAGCCAGTCCTCCCAGTCACTGTGGCGCCAATGCAAGCGATCCGTCCAATACCATGGACCACCCACCGCTGCGTACAGAAATCGATTCAGGGCCGGTAACGGTAACTCAGCCTGTACTATCGGTAAATCTGCCCGCTCGGGTTTCAGCCGCCCTTGCTGTGGCGAGGTCATGGCCAGATAATGCACAACGACTCGAACGCGCCTCATGACTAACCAACGCCCCGCCAGCAAGTCGAGTAGCCCAACCCCAGTAGAGCGCATACACATACCCGTCTCAACATTGAATCAAGATACAGTTTTTTCATTTGGCGGATATTGTGCCTAAATCCTTAATCAGCTCACAAGCCTTTGAGGCTGTTCGCCGTCAGAATCTGCGCCCCACACACATCCAATTGCTCATCGGATGTCGGACAACGCTGCACTTTTGTCCGGTGATCAGGCTTTAGAACCGTTTTAACCCTACCGATTGCATGGATCAATCGGCGTCCAGGGGCCATCCAGTTGGTGTTCTAATAAAGCAGCGGCAGCCAGCACCTGAGCCTCACCACGCGGCGGAGCCACCAATTGCAAGCCGACCGGCAACCCCGTTGCCGTGAAACCGACGGGCAATGACAGCACCGGGCAGCCGGTCAGCGTCAAGACGAAGGTGATGGCAATCCAGTGAACATAATTATCAAAGCGCTGGCCGTTGAGAGACTCAAGATAGCGCACCTCGGCGGCAAATGGTGGGACAATGGCTGTAGGGCATAGCAGCAGATCGTAATCGCGGAAAAACCGCGCCATAGCCTGGCACAGCTCGCCCCGGACGAGTTCAGCCTGGGCTAAATCAGCGGCGGTCAGCGCTAGGCCCTTTTCGATATTCCAAATGATTTCTGGTTTCAGGTGTTGACGATACTGGTGCAGATGCTGTTGATGCAAACCGGCAAACAACGCTGCTCGCAGGACTTGGAAGCTGTCGATGGCGGAGGAAAAATCTGGAATAACAGCGGCATCGGTATCGACCTGGGTGCCGAGCGCGGCAAACTGCCCGGCGGCTTGCTGACACAAGGCGGCCACCTCATTATCGACCGGTACAATGCCCAAATCTG
>SKOM01000007.1 GCA_007120095.1 Candidatus Competibacteraceae bacterium
GTTGCGGGGGGTATCACCATTGCAGTCAACGCTGCGGCTGCCACTGCCGGTTGTTCTCAATCCCAATATAAGAAGCCCCAAGACGACGATGGTGATGCCAATGCCAATGCCTGCTTCCATACTAACCTCTATCGTGTTTTTTCAGGGTGACCGTGGAATCTGCTCAGCGATCCAGCGACAATACACTGATTAGTATAACGGCAAATAGCCCTGCTGACCGAATTAAGGTTTGGCTTAACGTTTTAAATCATAATTGACGGATGCCGAGCGCAATGGATCAAAATGATCGTTTTGCCGGCCACAGCCCGGCAATGACAAGACTGACGGCTGTTGAAGCCAGCAACGCCCCGAGAAATGGTGGCAGTGTCGGGATACTGTCAGGAAAACTAGCCGCTAACAGCCCGGCACTCAGGCTGCCCTGGGTGATCCAGCCGGGTAACACAGCCCCCAGCATCCCCGCGATACCGCCAATGACCGCCGCACGGGCGCTCATCCGTGACCATAGCCCGAGCAACACGGGCACGACAATAGCGGCACAGAGTAAATCGGCGATGAGAAACAACCGCAACACCGACAGTCCTTGCAGCGCCACGATAATCACCGGCACCATCAGGGCGACGGTGACCCAGCGTGCCAGGGTGAGCGACAGTTCGCGCCGCCCTGAACTGGCCACGACCAACGAAGCAATGCCATTTTGCAGGGTATCGACGCTGGACATCACCAGGGTGACCGCCAGCACCAGCGCCGGTAGCGCCAGCCAACTGGGGGCTGAGGCCAGCAGGGCAAAGAAAGGAATAGGCGGATCTCCCAAGCCCACACCACTCATGGCGGCCAAGATACCGAGCCCCCCGACGAGCGCGATGACCACAATACTCATGCCGCCGCCCAGCCAGGCCCCGCGGCTCAAAGCCTGATCATCACGCGCTGCCCAGATCCGCTGCCAATAGCCTTGGTGAAACAGGTTGGCGGCGGTCACGGCAATTACCAAAGTCACCGCCACACTGATCGCACTGCCGGTGGGAATCGATGGGATAGTGGCTTGAGCAGGTAAAGCGGGTAATTGCTGGATGGCGACACCCGCGACCAGTATCAGCAGTACGATTAATAACCCCGCTTGCCAGCGGTCGGTGGCAAGGCTGGCCCGCAGGCCGCCGATCGCGGTATACACCAGTGTGGTGACTGCCACCCCGATGACCACCAGTGCGGGCGGTACTTCGGATAGCAAGGCGGTAATCGCACCAATGGCGGTGAGTTCGGCAGCGAGAAAACAGGCCATATAGGCGACTGAAACCAGGGCTACCCAGCGGCGCACGCCGGCACCATAGCAGGATTCGGCAAACTCACCGATGCTGCGCCCTTGGGGCAGATAGCGGCGGATTCGCGGCCCATACAGCCCGAGGACAATAAACGGTAATGCCGAACCGATCGCATAGCCAACCAGTGCGACCGGGCCGACCAAGGCACCGATTTCCGGGGGAGCGAATAAAATCCACGCTCCCATGCCGGAAGCCAGAAATGACAGCCCAAGCGCTGAAGCGGTTTGCGAATGACGGGCCGTCAGATAATCATCAACCGGGCCATCGGCCCAACGAGCCCGTAAACCGAGAACGACAAAACCCAGCAATGCTGCGCCGAGCACAGCCATAGTCACATACAACATATCGCGCTTCCTCCGCCGGTGTGAACCGGATCAGGTTCCAGGGTCAGCGTATGGCGCTTTCTCAGCCCCTGCGAGTAACAGCGGGACTCCCCTGGCGACAGTCAATGGATGGTGAGTATAGTGCCTTAGCGGTTGTCACGCTTGGGGCAGGATGGGTGCTCATAGTACACCATTTGCGGTTAAAGTCGATAACCTATCGCCTGATGCGGACGGTGCGTACAATATAGCCATCATGGGCGACCGCGGATGGCGATAACCAACGCTGCGATTTAACCTGAACCTTGAATGACCGTTGGATGGTGCGTACTGATAAGCTGGAAGCGAGACCTTGATGGACGTTGAGCATATCGAAATTCGTGAACACTTACGTCGGCATCCGCCGTTTGCTCACCTGCCGATCGAGCGATTAAACACCATTGCCACAGCCGTTGAAATCGCCTATTTCCGCGCCGGCAGCGATATTTTGGTCAGCAATGCTGACATTCACGATCTGCACTATATTCGCAGCGGTACGGTCGATATTTATCGGCGTAATGGTGCACTGTATAACCGTCTTGGCGAAGGGGAAATCTTTGGCCAGTTAAGCCTGATGACCGGGAAAAAAGTCCGTTTCCCCGCACGGGCCGTAGAAGACAGTTTGCTGTATTTCATTCCCGAAACGCTGTTCCATGAGTTATTCGCCGAGGATGAACACTTCGCTGATTTTGTCGAGCTTGAAGATCGTATCCGCTTACGCAAAGCGGGTGTGCTGCAATCCAGCAATAACGATTTAAAAACCACTCGGGTGGGCAAGCTGATTAAGCGGGTGCCGTCGACAGTGGCCGCGACTGACAGTGTGCAAACCGCCGCTGTAATCATGCTGGAAAAAGGCGTTGGGGCGATTTTGGTCACGGTTAACGGTCAGGCCGACGGGATCCATCCGCCGATTGAACACCATGACATCCTTGGTGTAGTCACTGAGACGGATTTGTGCCAGAAAGTCATAGCGCAAAGACTGGATTTACACACCCCGGTTCAGGCAGTGATGTCTGACCAGGTGGTCACCATTGACGAGGATCAGTACCTGTTTGAAGCCCTGTTGCTGATGCTCAAACACCATATCAGCTATTTACCCGCACTGCGGCGCTTGCGCCTGATCGGGGTGATCGATATGGCGGATATCATCAGTTATGAGAGCCAAAGCAGTCTGTTTGTGGTGCGCAATATCTTGACTCAGGAGCACCTCGAAGGTCTGCGCCAGTTAAGCCCGGATGTCCGCGCCAGTTTCTGCCGCATGGTGAACGAAGACGCCAATGCCCGGATGGTCGGCTCGGCGGTGGCGATGATCGGGCGCACGTTTAAGCAGCGTCTGCTCGAACTGGGCGAACAGCGGCTGGGTGCCCCGCCGGTACCTTATTGTTTCCTGGCCTTGGGGTCGATGGCGCGGGACGAGCAACTGATGCTGACTGATCAGGACAATGCCCTGGTGCTCAGTGATGACTTTGATCCTCAACAGCATGATGAGTATTTCCAAGCGTTGGCGACTTTTGTCTGTGACGGGCTGGCTGAACTCGGCTACAGTTATTGCAAAGGCGGGGTGATGGCCACCAACGCCCAGTGGCGCCAACCGCTGGCGGTCTGGAAGCAGTATTTCACCCGATGGATTAACCAGCCCAAGCCGGAAGCCCTGCTCAATAGCTCGATTTTTTTCGATCTCGATGGTGTGTATGGCGATACAGCCATGGCGGTCGAGCTGCAACAATTGATCGCACAACAAGCCAGTCAAGCCCCCCATTTTCTCGGCTGTTTGGCGTTTAATGCCCAAAGCCGTACTCCGCCGCTGGGGTTTTTTAACCAATTTGTGGTGGAAACATCCGGCAGTCAACGTGATTCGCTGAACATCAAACGCCGGGGTAGCGCCCCTATGGTCGATGTGATTCGGGTTCATGCCTTGGCCAGCGCTTCATTGGCGCAGAATTCATTTTTGCGGCTGGATGACATCAGCGCGGCGGGTTTTCTAACCGCCGGGATGACGGCTGATCTGCGCGACGCACTGGAATTTATTACCATGGCGCATATTCGCCATCAGGCCGCCAGGCTGGAATCAGGCCAAGAGGCCGATAATTATATCAATCCCGAAATGCTGACCCGTTTTGATCGGCGGAACCTTAAGGCGGCTTTTCAAGTGTTAGCCAATGCGCAAAAATTTCTCAAATACCGTTATCGGCCGCAGTAAAACACCGCAGCCCTTACCCGACTGGCCGGAGCGTTATCGGCGACTGGCTGCCCAATCTCGCCTTGAGTTGTTGCGCCGTTTCTATGCCCACGGCATCGTTGCCGGTGATACCCCGCTTAACGCTGTGCCGTTTGTGGCCATGGATTTTGAAACCACCGGCATGCACCCGCAAATCCACGGCATTGTCAGCATCGGTGTGGTGCCCTTCAGCTTGCAACGGATTCGTTGCGCCGAGGCGCGCCATTGGCTGGTTAAACCCCGGCGGCCGCTAATCGACCGTTCGGTGCTGTTCCACCACATTACCCATAGTGAATTGGAGTGCGCACCGGATCTCAGCGACATTCTGCCCGATTTACTGGCGGTCTTGGCCGGACGGGTGGTAGTGGTGCATTATCGTGGCATTGAGCGCCCGTTTCTGGATCGGTCGTTGCGCACCCGCTTTGACGAGGGTATTAGCTTCCCGGTAGTCGATACCATGGCGCTGGAAGCGCGATTCCACCGCACTCGTCTGCAACGCATGCTACGTCACCTGATCGGTCGCCGCCAAGCCTCGATTCGTTTGGCGAGTACCCGCACGCGCTATGGTTTACCGCAATATGGGGCGCATCATGCCCTGACCGATGCGCTGGCGACTGCTGAGTTATTCCAGGCCCAGGTTGCCCATCGCTTCAGTCCAGATACGCCGATCCGTGCCTTATGGTGTTGAGTATGGGCAATCACCGTATTCAGCAAACGCCGCAATCACCCGGTCGATGGCTGCGGTATCGATATCCCGATGGGTGACCAGCCGCACGCGGGCACTGGGGGTGATTAATATACTGCGTTGGTGGAGAAAGCGGGCCAGATCGGTGGCCTGACTCGGTTCGAGACTTAAAAACAGCATATTGGTGTGCGGGCCGTCCGGGTCGAATCCCAGGGTGCGCAAACCCTGAGCCAGGCGGGCCGCATGGGCATGATCCTGGGCTAACGGCTCGACATGATGTGTGAGGGCATGCAGACCGGCGGCGGCTAAAATACCGGCCTGGCGCATGCCGCCGCCGGTCATTTTGCGCCAGCGGCGGGCCGCAGTGATGAAGTCGCGGTCGCCACATAATACCGAACCCACCGGAGCACCCAGTCCTTTGGATAAGCAGACCGATACGCTATCGCAATAGCGGGTGATAGCCGCCACTTCCACGTTCAAGGCCACCGCCGCATTAAACAGCCGGGCACCGTCCAAATGCAGACTTAAACCGTGGGCATCAACCAAACGACGGGCAGCGGCTAGATAATCTAAAGGCAATACCCGACCGCCCAGGGTATTTTCCAAGCATAGCAGACGGGTGCGGGCGAAGTGGAAATCATCGGGCTTGATGGCTGCCGCTACACGCGGTAAATCCAGTCGTCCATCGGCTTCGAATTCCAGTGGCTGGGGCTGGATGCCGCCGAGTACGGCCGCTCCACCGCCTTCGTATTTATAGGTGTGGGCTTGCTGACCGACAATGTACTCATCGCCGCGCTGACAATGGGTTAACAAGGCCAGTAGATTGGTTTGGGTGCCACTGGGGGCAAACAGTGCGGCCGCAAAACCGAGTTGCTCGGCAACGACGGCCTCCAGGCGGTTAACCGTCGGGTCTTCGCCATACACATCATCGCCGACGACCGCCGCCGCCATGGCCGCCCGCATGGCGGTAGTGGGTTGGGTGACCGTGTCACTGCGTAAATCGATCATGGGTTTTTGTCTTGACTCACTCAAAAATAATTAAAAATTTCACTTAAA
>SKOM01000258.1 GCA_007120095.1 Candidatus Competibacteraceae bacterium
AAAAATAAACTACTTTTTTTTCATGAGCTTTGAATGTACCGAACACTGGTTTAACTGTCAAACCCGGTGGTAATCAACGATAAAGCTATTGAACCAAAAACAATGAGACGAGTGTTCATTTCGATCCATATTGAACCCAAACCGGAGCTCATGAATGTTTATAATGATTTTAAGGAAATGCTGGTAAATGAGCCGGTAAAATGGGTCAGGCCGGAAAATTTTCACATCACTCTTGCTTTTCTGGGTGATCTGACTGAAGAACGGATATCTTCACTGTCGGATAAACTGGAAAGGGTGGCGGTACTTTGTACGCCTTTTACTATAGAGTTCTCAGGTGTAGGGGTTTTTAGAACTATCAGAAACCCTTCAGTGATATGGATCGGATTGAAGCCATCGATACCCCTGAATACTTTGAAATACCAGATAGATGAGATCCTTCATAAAGAGGATTTGCCGGTTGAATCCGGTGATTTCAGTCCGCACCTCACTTTTGCCCGTTTGAAAACAAGAAAATATCTTAAAGAGATTCACCAGCTTGTAGAAAAACATAAAAATAAAGAACTTGAATCTCTGAGAATCGAAAGTTTTGCATTCAACCAAAGCATTCTGAAACCCAGCGGAGCTGTGTACAGACCTATTGCAGTATATCCGATGTCAAGCCCCATGTGAGTCGCAGCAATGAGCCATTCTTAGCTCGCGAGGCACTGCGGATACGGCTCATATCGATATCGAATACCCGTTCCACGGCGGTACAACCCCGCCGCTACCTTGTGAACCGCTTCAGGTACACCACCACCGCCTCTATGTCAGGCAGTCGAAAGCGGGCTGCTGTTGCACCACCGCCGACTTTGACAGTAACGGCGTCGTCCGGCAGCGCATTGAACGCATCCTCGTCTGTAACGTCATCGCCGAGGTAGATCGGTGTATGCTCTGGATATTTGTCATACACAGCGGTGACCGCCGTGCCTTTGTGCAGGTGCGTCGGCCGCAGTTCCACCACATCCTTGCCCCAGAGGGCCATCAACACCTCGGGTGACTTATCGGCCCATGCCTTGATAGATTGCCGAGCTGCCGCCGGTTCAGGAGCCTTGCGGTAGTGGACGGCAAACATGTGCTTCTTGTCCTCTACCCACACGCCCTTGAGATCCGGTACCGTCGCTCGCATAGTGGCCAGTGCTTGTCGATCAATGTCGGTGAGGCGCTCCTGCACCTCGCCATGCAGGCAGCCTTCCTGTGCGCCGTGTAGCCCGATAGCAGAGAGGATGAGAGTCTTCGGCAGTAAGGCATAGAGATCGCGCAGATGGCGGCCCGTCACGATGTATACCGGATGCTCAGCCGAAAGCCGTTGCAGCAGCTCGGGTACGTCCGGGTGCGGGTAGCCCGCCTTCGGATTATCCACAATAGGCGCGAGGGTGCCGTCATAGTCGAGAAAAAAAAGAGGAGCGGCCGGTAGCGGTAGGCTGTTGGGCGGGTATGCCCATACCGGATGTTTTTCCATTCCCTGAACCACAGGATCCACCTGCCAGACGTTGCCGGGGTACGTAACAGCCTTGGGCAAACGAACCGCCGGGCAGGTGTTGTTCTTGAAAATATTGACGCGTTCCATGGTGGACAAGCACTCTGCTTTGAATATACGGTAAAGTATAGGCAAGTTGGCGGGCTGCGATACGTATGTCAACAGTATATAGAGGATAACCCGGTCGACCGGGTGCTGCTGTTGCAGGCATTGCATGAAATGCAGACGCAGTCGGATCCGGTATGGCAACGTTCACTAAAATCTTTTCTGGGTAACGCGGTCACAGATGGCGAACCCATGACCAAGGGAGATCACTGATGCCGTGTCGTTGCTACTGGATATCCGGCCGGGTGCAGGGGGTAAACTTTCGGGCCTCGACCCAGCACCAGGCTCGACAACTGGGGCTGACCGGCCATGCGCTCAATTTGCGCGACGGTCGGGTTGAAGTGCTGGCCTGCGGTACGCTCGAGGCGCTGGCGCAACTGGAGGTCTGGCTGCGCCAGGGTCCGCCGGGTGCGCGAGTCGATGAGGTCGAATCCGGCGATATGCCTGCCGATCCGGGTGTGTCGGATTTTCGCACCGGCTCTCGCTGAGCACGATGCTGTCCTATGGATCAGTAACATGGCCACAATGATGGCTGGAAAAGGCTGGCTTGCCCTCGTCCTGTTAGGGATTGTCATCCTGGCCACGGTTCTGCTTGGCTGGTCGGATATAGTTCGCTTGCTACAGCCTGAGCGACTTGTCGATACCGTGCGCTCGATGGGCTGGCTCGGTCCTTTGCTGCTCGCGGCGCTTATGGTGCTGGCTGTGGTGATCGGCCCTATTCCTACGGTTCCGATCACGGTGAGTGCAGGGGCCGTATACGGGCCGTGGCTAGGCTTCGCCTTGGCCATGGGATCCGCTTTGCTGGGGGCATTGCTCTCATTCTGGATTGCACGCCTTATCGCTCGGGACTTCGTGCTCCAGATCCTCGGTGGGCATACGCTGGCTTGCGCGCACTGTAGTGATCGCCTGCTCTTCGGTATGGTTCTTATCGCCCGGCTGATCCCGGTCGTGTCGTTCGCAGCCGTCAGCTATGGTGCCGGACTGACCGCGATGTCAGTACGCGCCTTTCTGATCGCCACGGCAGTGGGCATGGTGCCGATGACGGTTCTCTATGTAGCCGTCGGTACGACTCTGAGCATCGATCCTTACTGGGCTGCGTTCGGCGGCCTGCTGCTCGTCGGCTTGCTGTTCGGAGTTCCCAGACTCGTCGAGCGTTTGTGGCCCAATCTCACCGAACGTTTGCATGCCAAGTGGCATCCCGAGAAACCCGTTCGCCACGATCCCGGCGGAAAGCAGCACTGATCGGAAGGCGCGGCGGTCGTCATTCATGATTGCTGGCCCCAGGGTGAGGCATGGCCGAAGAAGAACCCTTGCGCATGGTCCACGCCCAGTTTGCGCAGTCTGTCGACGATGGCCTGGCTTTCCGCGTATTCGGCGATGGTTTGAATGCCCAGGACGTGGCTCATCTGGTTGATGGCCGCTACCAGGGCACAATCGTTGGGATTTTCGATCATGTCCTTGACGAAGCTGCCGTCGATCTTCAGATAGTCGACCGGCAGTGTCTTGAGATAGCGAAACGAGGACAGACCGCTACCGAAATCGTCCAAGGCGAACTGGCTGCCGCGGCGTTTGAGGGCGGCCATCAGTTGGAGGGCCGGGCGCAGGTTCTGGATGGCGGCGGTTTCGGTGATCTCGAAACAGACTCGTTCCGGTGGCAAGGCATGCTCGGTAAACTGAGCCTCGATGAAGCCGAGCAGGGTCTCGTCGCTGAGGGAGTTGCCGGACAGGTTGATGGCGATTTGGGCACCGGTCTGGCCGATGCCGTTTGCGTATTCATGAAAGGCGGTTTGAATGACCCAGCGGTCGATGGCACCCATCAGGCCGTAACGTTCGGCGGCTGGGATGAAGGCCGCCGGCAGCACCAGTTCGCTGTTATCATGCGGGCTGTCCTTATGCACGACACGCAGCAAGGCCTCGTAGCGGGACGGGTGAGAGTCTGACGCGTCCAGGGGAATGATCGGCTGATAGTACAAGCGGAATCGGCCCTGCTCCAGCGAATCCCGCAGCCCGGCCGCGCCCAGGATATCGCCATGGCGTTGCACCGTTTCAGTATCTTCCCGCTCATAGATGTGAACGCGGTTGCGACCCATTTCCTTGGCGATATAACAGGCGACGTCGGCCTGGGTGAGCAACTGCGTGGTGTCTTGGGACTCCGCTATGATGGGCGTCAGGCCGATGCTGACTCCGATCTGATAGGTGCGGCCTTCCCAGTGGAACCGGTGTTCGCGGATGTTGTTCACTACGGTCTGCGCGATGAGCTGCGCGCGGTCCAGCGGGCAGTTGTCCAGCAGCAGGCCAAACTCATCACCACCAATGCGCGCCAGGGTATCACGCTCACGGAACATACCCGACAAAATAGTGTTGATTTGTCTGAGCAATTCATCGCCCGCCGCATGCCCGGCGGTATCATTGACCACTTTGAACTGATCCAGATCGAGATAGCATAACGCATGCCGTGCGCCGTATTGCTGGGCGCTGACCAGCGCCCGTTCCAGCCGCCGCTCGAACTCCGGTCGGTTGATCAGCCCGGTCAAGGCGTCGTGAGTGGCGTCGTACTCCAACTGACGGGTCAGTTGGCGGGTCTCGGTGACGTCGTGAAAAACCAGAACGGCACCCAGCACCCGACCGTCCCGCTCGCGAATCGGTGCCGCCGAATCATCGATGTGGTATTCATATCCATCTCGGCTGATCAATATTGAATGATTGGCCAAGCCGACGATTTTGCCTTCCTGCAAGCAGTGCGCCACCGGGTCGGATGCCGGCTGGCGAGTGTGTTCGTTGACGATCCGAAAAACTTCTTGCAGCGGCCGTCCCTGCGCCTCGGCCAAACTCCAACCGGTAAGCGCTTCTGCGACTGGATTCAGATAATCCACGATGGCGTGAGCATCGGTGGTGATGACTGCGTCGCCGATGGAATGCAGGGTGACCTGGGCGCGCTCCTTTTCTTCGAATAAAGCCTCCTCGGCCCGCTTGCGCTCCGTAATATCCACGCCGACCGATTGAAAACCGGTGATGTTGCCCTGATCGTCGAAAAAAGCGAAATCACTCCACAGGTGCCAGCAAGCAATCCCATCGGGCCGAAGTGTCTTATGTTCGTATTGTCGTGCTGGCAGCGTCGGCGTGAGGCCGGCCAGTTGCTCCCAGGTCTCGGCCCGGTCCTCCACGCAGAGAAATTCGATAAACCGCTGGCCGACCAGCTCATCCGGCTGGCGGTCAAAAAATCGAGCATAAGCAGTATTGACGAAGGTCAGGGTAGTATCCGGCAGAAACCGGCAGATGAGATCGGGCTGATTTTCAACCAACTGGCGGTATAGCGCCTCTGTTTTTTGTAAGGCTGTCTCGATTTGCGCGCGTTCGACGATCTGCTGGCGGAGTTCGGTGTTGGTTCGCACCAGCTCCGCATTGCGACTTTCCACCTGTCGTTCCAATTCCACGGTGGCCTGCTTCAGCGCCTGTTGCAGGTTTAGATGTTCACTCACGTCGCGAATGGCGACCAGAATATGAAAACCCTGCGGAGTCTCCAGGGGATTGAGGCTGATTTCCGCCGCGAACTCGCTGTTGTCCCTTCGCAAACCCGATAGGAACAGGCCGACGCCCATCGGTCGAGGGCGGGGATTGCGCAAGTACTCGGTCAATCGCTGCTGATGCCCGTCGCGCAAATGCTCGGGAATCAGCACCGCCAGCGGTTGACCGATGAGGGAGCCTGGCGGGTATCCGAAGATCTGTTCAGCCAGGAAATTGACTTGTTTGATCCGACCGGTCTGATCGACCACCAGCATGGCGTCCGGCGCGATGCTCAGCAAGCGACTTTCGATGGAAACAACGTCCGTTCCAGGCTTCATGAAGTATCCTTCAGGTTTTTTAAGTTATCATATTCGTTTGCAACAGTTTATTCCACAGACTACTGGCGAATTGCCGATACACACGACCGAATTTTGCTCCAATACGTTGATAAGGGGGATGGGATGCTCGATATAATACCCCTGATCATAATCAATATTGTATTCAGCCA
>SKOM01000051.1 GCA_007120095.1 Candidatus Competibacteraceae bacterium
ACAACGATGCGTACCAGCGCATGGGGTAGAGTCAGTTTGGACAACGACCAGCATTGTTCCGCCTGCTTCAGTACCGCTGGGGATAAGCCATCCGGACCACCGATGACCAGTGCGACATCGCGTCCATCGTGCAACCAGTCGGTCAAGCCGGTCGCTAACTGAGCCGTGCTCCACTGTATGCCCTGTTCGTGCAAAGCGATTAGGCGGCTGGATGGCGGCACAGCGGCCAGTAAACGCCGCCCTTCATCGGCCCGCAACTGTTCCGCTACCGGCTTACGGCCACGCTTAGCCAGGGGCAGCTCAATGAGTTTAAACTGCCATTCACGCGGTAGACGGTCACTATAGATCGTCACGCCGGAGCTGACCCAATCAGGCATCCGAGTGCCTATGGCCAGTACCTGTATCCGCATCGCCGCGCCTGGAGTCAGTGATGGCGAGAGGATTGTCGCGAAGGTTGCAATTCTGGTACCGACCACAGGGTATCGAGGCTGTAAAAATCGCGGATATTGGGCAGCATAATGTGGATCACCACATCGCCCAAATCCACGAGTATCCACTCCGCTTCACGCTCGCCCTCAATCCCGATGGGACGTATGCCCAGCGCTTTGCATACCTCGACGACCCGGTCGGCCAGCGCTTTGACCTGGCGCGTCGATTGACCGGTGGCAATAATCATTAAATCGGTAAAACTGGCCATTTCTCGTATGTCCAGCACCCGAATATCATGGCCTTTGCGCTCTTCGAGCGCATCCAGCACCTGTGTCTTCAGCTGTTGCAATTCCAAAAGTTCAACCCCCTCGTCCCCGGCCTGTGTCGGCTCCGGTGGAACGTTGGCCAGTGTGCTCAGCACGGTATAAACCCTGCTTAAGAATGGATGTATAAACAGTATCCGGCAAGAGATACCGGGGAGAGCGACCCGATGCTAACAATTCCCGAATATGGGTGGCAGAAATGGTTAATGGGGTAACCGACTGAAACCATAACCCGCCCGCCAAACGCTGCTGCAATCCCGCCGCAGCGGGTAACTGGCGGGTCGTGACTTCGGCGTTCAGCTCTGGCGACAAGGCGGGCCAGTTACCAGGGCGGTTCAGCACCACAATATGAGCCAACTCGAACAACTGGTGCCAGCGCGACCAACGGTGCAGGGTGCCAAACGCATCCCGCCCGACCAACAAACACAGGGGTGTGTCCGGCAGTTCGGCGCGCAACGAAGCTAAAGTATCAACGGTATAAGACGGCCCACTGCGGCGTAATTCACGTTTATCGACCACAAACCCCGGTTGTTCAGCCACCGCGCTCCGTAACAAGTCCAGACGCTGTTCGGGGGCGACACCGGGTGTGTCCCGGTGGGGCGGTTGTCGGGCCGGCAAAAAGCGCAACTCGGTCAGCCGCAACGCTTCGAGCACCTCTAAGGCCACCCGCAGATGGCCGTGGTGAATGGGATCGAAGGTGCCGCCGAAGATGCCGATGGGGGCTTGCAAATGGGTGTGGGAGCGCAAACCGGCCTCAGACACGCACCTGACCATCACCGAGCACAATGTACTTGCGCGTGGTCAGACCCTCCAGACCTACCGGACCACGGGCATGGAGTTTGTCGGTGGAAATGCCGATTTCCGCCCCTAAACCGTACTCGAAACCGTCGGCAAAACGGCTGGAGGCATTGACCATCACCGAGCTAGAATCCACTTCACGCAGAAACTGCCGCGCCCGGGTGTAGTTTTCAGTGACAATCACATCGGTGTGATGCGAGCCATAGGTCTCGATATGCTCAATCGCTTGAGCCATATCATCAACGATGCGAATAGCCAGTACCGGAGCGAGATATTCAGCACGCCAGTCATCCTCACTGGCGGCTCGGGCTACGATTAAATCACGGGTACGCTCGCAGCCTCGCAGTTCCACGCCCCGTTCATTATAGCACTCGGCGAGTTGCGGCAGGATATCTTCGGCCACCGCTGCCGCCACTAATAAGGTTTCCATGGCATTACACACGCCATAGCGGTGGGTTTTAGCATTAATGGCAATGGCCGTCGCTTTATCAAGGTTCGCCTGATCATCAATATACACATGGCACACGCCGTCCAGATGTTTGATCACCGGCACCCGTGACTCGCGGGCGATACGCTCAATCAGGCCCTTGCCGCCACGCGGCACCACCACATCGACGTATTCATCCATACGGATCAGTTCACCAACCGCCGTGCGGTCAGTGGTTGCAACCAGTTGCACCACATCGGCGGGTAAACCCGCATGGGACAAGCCGCTGCGAATACAGGCCGCAATAGCGCGATTGGAATGAATCGCCTCGGAACCACCGCGTAAAATCGTGGCGTTACCGGCTTTCAGGCATAAGCCAGCGGCATCAGCGGTTACATTGGGTCGCGATTCATAGATAATCCCGATCACGCCCAGGGGCACCCGCATACGCCCGACTTGTATCCCGCTGGGTCGATAGCTGAGCGCTTCGATTTCACCGACCGGGTCGGGCAATGCAGCGATTTCGCGCAAACCCTGGGCCATGGCAATGATCCGAGCCGGGGTGAGTTGCAGCCGATCCAGCAACGCGTCGTTTAATCCAGCCGCGCGACCGGCCTGCAAATCTCGCTGATTTTCAGTGCGTAGCGCTGTGGCCTGGGATTCCAGGGTCGCCGCAATCGCCAATAATGCGGTATCTTTAACACCGCTTTCCGCGCGCCCGATCACCCGAGCGGCACGGCGGGCGCGCTGGCCGACAGCGCGCATATACTCGGCGACAGATTCGGTTGTGGTTGCTGAGTTCATAGTGCTATCCAAAAAGTTTTATTGTGGACATTATAACCCTGCTGTGACCAATCAGCATGAAAGTTCCATAACACCTTAACCCAGGTTGAAAGCATGCACCCTTATACTGCGTCTAAAATCATAGTGAAATGGCTGGTCATCCTGCTTGGCAGTCTGTTAGGCCTTGGCGTATTAGTCGCGTTACTCGGACCGTTGCTGATTTCCACACAATCCATCAGCGGTTCGTACTCAGCCCAAGAGGCCGCTTTAGCGCAAAGCCGGTTTATCACCATTCCCGGCACGGGTAACACGGATCTGCTGATCCATTACCTACAGCATGAACACGATACTGCCGATGGTGAGCCTCCGCCACCATTAATGTTGCTGCATGGTTTTACTTTTAACAGCTTCACCTGGAACCGGGTCATGGAGGTGCTCAGCGCCGACCGATCCGTGCTGGCTTACGATCAGGTGCCTTATGGGTTGAGCGCTAAACCGCTGGAGTGGCAGGGCGAGAATCCGTACAGCAAAGAGGCGGCGTTAGCCCATTTATGGGCTTTTCTGGATGCCAAAGGTATCGAGCAGGCCGTTTTAGTAGGCAATTCTTCCGGCGCGACCCTGGCCATGGAAGCGGCGTTAAGCGCGCCGGAACGGGTCAGCGAACTGGTGTTGATCAATCCCTGGGTGTATGTGCATCGCCCTACCCTGCCCGATTGGATCACACGCCTGCCGCAAATACGGCGCATCAGTTTGTGGTTGGCTCGGCAGCTCGGCACTACCGATTGGTTATTAGTGCTGTCTTACCATGATCCTGAGCGAATCGACGCCGAACACCGTGCCCTGAGCACCCTTCACACCCCCGTGCGCAACTGGGATCTGGCCTGGAGAGAATTATTAGTGCACTCCTTATCAAGTCCGGTAACCGTCAGCGCTCAATTGGATCAGATCTCTCAGCCGACGCGGGTGATCATCGGCGCTGAAGACCGTGTAGTCAGACCCGAGGATTCACTGCGCGTTGCCGCCGAGCTGCCGAATGCCCGAGCGGTGGTCTTGCCCGCCTGTGGCCATGTACCCCAGGAAGAATGCCCGCAAGCAGTCATTGAGGTGATACTGATGCAGGATCAAGACTAACAGGAATCCATATAGCGCAAGCGCTGCTGCTCAAACTGCCGCCACAGCCCCTCGCTGTGATCCAGGGACAACATGGGTTGATAGTAGGCCCGCATGGCCGGAGGCGCGGGTTGCGGCTGCAACAGTTGTTCCAGCCGCTGTAACCACGCCTGGCCCTGCTGATGAACCTGCTCAATATAGCGGGAAAAATCCTGCTCAAGCGCGGGATCAGCGATGCGGGGAGGACATTCGGCCTGTTCTTCAAGCGCAGCCATAACATCAGCCGCGTGTTGCAGCGTCGGCGTTAATAGCGCCAGGCTGGTCAATAAACGCCCCCCATATTGCTCGGCCTGTAATACCTGGTAATGGCCTTCCAGTGTCGCACTGTCGATCTCCAGAGCTGCTATGGCGTCCTCGGTCAGTGCAGTGGTCAGGCGCACAAAATAATCCAGCGCTTGCAGCGAGGCGTTGAACCCATTGTCATGACCGGGTATCAACGGGCTCACCGCCAGGCTGTGAGCTTTGGCAAACTCCGGGCTGGCCAGGGTGGCGTTCCAGAATACGGCGGCCAAGTCCTGGCGTTTACGGGCGATCACCTGATCGAGCCGGTGTAAAAACGGGTCATCGCCGGAGGCGTCAGCAGGTTCCTGCTCGGCCGCAAGCTGGTTACGACAGACTTGCGCTTGCTGTATAAAGTTGACTTCGTAGATTAAGCGCTGGGAAATCGGCATCACCCGCCCTAAGATGCTATTGCGCTCACTGATCAGATGCAGCATCTCGCAACGCCGGTAGTCAAGCATACCGAATAGGCCGACGCGGATTTCTGCCAGTTCGAGACTGCGGTCACGGTGCCCAGGGTAACGCTGCAAGGTGCGGGCCTCTACCGTATGCCCGGACTCAACGCCTGCCGCATCATGCAGAGCGTCCAGATAGTCCGCCAGTAACTGCTCAGACGGGCTGGGGCCGCACGCGGTCAATAGCCATACCAGCCCCACCAGGAGCACGAGGCGGTAATAGCGACCCGTTGCGGTCTGCGGGGCATATTGAATCGAGTCGGGTATCGGCTCAGCCATGGACAGTATGCAGCACGATGGGTTAGAGGGTGATGTGAATAATGTACCATAACCGCTTAGTGCACTTACGCAGTTACACCGCTGCCACCGCAATCCCGCTGTGGCGCAGCAAGGGTTCGATCTGCGGTTCCCGGCCTCGAAACGCCTTGAAGTTAGTCATAGCCTCTCGTGAACCGCCAACTTCCAGGATCTGCTGCAAGAAATCCCGGCCGCTCACAGGATCAAAAATTCCTTGTTCTTCGAAGCGGGAAAAGGCGTCGGCTGATAAGACTTCCGCCCATTTATAACTGTAATAACCCGCCGCATAACCGCCTGAGAAAATATGCAAAAAGCTGTTGGCAAACCGGTTCCAGGCCGGGGGATGAATCACCGCCACTTCGTGACGCACTGCGTCCAGAATCTCTTGCACCCGCGCGCCCTGCGCCGGATCATAGTCATGGTGTAAGCGCAAATCAAACAGCGCAAATTCTAACTGCCGCAGCAGTTGCAGCGCTGATTGAAAATTACGCGCCGCCTGCATGCGCTGATACAGTGCGTCGGGAATACCCTCACCCGTGTCGATATGCCGGGCCAGCACTTCCAGCGCCTCGCGCGCCCAACACCAGTTCTCCATAAACTGGCTGGGCAGTTCGACTGCATCCCACTCGACCCCGTGGATCCCGGCCACCGGCGTATGGTCGATACGGGTGA
>SKOM01000167.1 GCA_007120095.1 Candidatus Competibacteraceae bacterium
AAACCGCCAAATCCGCTACCAGTGCGCCTTCTGCGGCATTATCCTGAGCAATCAGCAATTGCCGCTGCTGATCCCGGCAGGCGAGTGCCGCCGGTAACACCCCCCGTACCCCGCGCAGCTCGCCGCCTAATGCTAGTTCACCCAAACATTCATAGTCAGCCAAAGCGGCGGCTGGGATTTGACCGGAGGCGGCCAGAATCCCCAAAGCAATCGGCAAATCAAAACGCCCCCCTTCCTTGGGTAAATCCGCTGGGGCCAGATTCACTGTGATCCGGCGGATAGGAAATTCAAACTGGCTATTGGTGATCGCACCCCGCACCCGATCACGGCTTTCCTTGACTGCGGTTTCCGGCAGGCCCACCACGGTCGTACCCGGCAAACCGTTGGCCAGATGAACTTCAACCTGCACAGGTGGTGCCTGGACACCCAGTGCGGCACGGCTATGAACAATCGCAAGGGACATAGGCAGTTATCCTGTCATCGATCCTCAAAAAGAAAAACTTGCATCTGTACATTTTTTGTATAAAATAGTTGTACAAGGCTTACCGTATTGCTGATGTTTAACTCATAAGGCCTTGGCCTGTCGTGATACGGTGGCTCAAACTTCACAAACCTTGTAAGGTGACGATCATGAATCGAATTTCGATACTCTGCGTGGCGGTTACCGGCCTTATAGCATTCACCCAGGCAACCGTCCAAGCCGTCGAACGCCCAGATACCTCGATCATGGCGGCTTCGCAGTGGCCAAATCATTCTATGCTATCGGATGAACACGGCATATGTCGTGTGGATACTCCAGCTCATACCACGCAGAACTCGACCTCACGGCTGAGTGATATGTTGTTGCAGCACCGGGCTGTCAGTCGGCTGAGTTTCAATCCTGATATCGCCATAGCCTATCAAGAGGCAGAACGAGTGGAACAACCTGTTCGCACCGTCCATTGCAGCTAGCCACACATTGAAGCACTGAATGAATATCGCCATTATCGGTACAGGTATTGCTGGGCTTGTTGCTGCGCATCATCTGTATCGCGATCATCAACTCAGCGTGTTCGAGGCCAATGACTGGATCGGTGGGCACACCCACACGCTGGATGTGGAGATTGCCGGTCGGTGCTACGCAGTTGACACCGGGTTTATTGTCTTTAACGACTGGACTTATCCTCATTTCATCGCTCTGCTTGAGCAGCTTGGTGTGGCCTCGCAGCCCACGACCATGAGCTTCAGCGTGTCGTGCCCCCACATCGATTTAGAATACAACGGTAATAACCTCAACACGCTGTTCGCACAGCGGCGTAATTTACTGCGTCCATCGTTTTATCGCATGATTGCCGACATCTTGCGCTTCAATCGGCAGGCTACAGAATTGTTGGGCCAGCAGCCTGCGCTGACTTTAGGCGATTACCTGACTCACGAGGGTTACAGCCGCTTTTTCATCGAACACTATATCATTCCCATGGGGGCAGCGATTTGGTCCGCCGATCCGCAGTATATGCTGACCATGCCCGCCGAATATTTTATCCGCTTTTTTAAAAACCACGGTTTGTTGAGTGTTAGCCACCGTCCGCAATGGCGAGTCATTCGTGGTGGTTCACGCCAATATGTACAGGTTCTTACCGCCCCGTGGCGTGATCGCATCCGGGTCAATTGCCCGGTGCAGCAGGTACGCCGCCTGGCGGATCAAGTGGAATTAACCTTGGACAATGGCGAGACGGCCTGTTTTGATCAGGTCATTATCGCCGCCCACAGCGACCAGGCGTTGCGCATGCTGGCTGATCCCTCGCCGGCCGAACGCGAAGTTTTAGGGAACATTGCCTATCAAGATAACTCTGTAGTGTTGCATACCGATACCCGCTTGTTACCTCGGCGGCGCCTGGCGTGGGCCGCTTGGAATTATCATCTGCAAGACCAGAGTTTACAACAGCCGATGACAGTCACTTACAACATGAATATACTTCAAGGCTTACAGAGTCCTGAGACGTTCTGCGTCACGCTTAACAATGACTCGGCGATTGACCCGAATCGGGTACTGGCGCGCCTGCACTATCAGCATCCGCTGTTCACCCCTGCTGCCGTGGCTGCTCAGGCGCGCCAGGCTGAAATCAACGGGGTACAGCATACCTGGTACTGTGGCGCGTATTGGGGCAATGGCTTCCATGAAGATGGTGTGGTCAGCGCCTTGCGCGTCATTGAACAATTGTCTGCTCAGCATCCAGCGGCGACTTAGCACAAACACCTATCATGCAGAGCGCAATTTATCACGGCTATCTCGGTCACCGCCGCTGGCAGCCTCGGCAGCATCAATTCCGCTATGCGGTCTTCATGCTGTATCTGGATCTTGACGAGCTCGATACGCTGTTCCAACCCTATTGGCTGTGGTCTGCCCACCGCCCTGCCATAGCCTGGTTTCGGCGCAGTGATTATCTCGGCGATCCGGCCCGCCCTCTGGCTGAATGCGTACGAGACCAGGTCGAACAGCACACCGGTCAGCGCCCCAGTGGACCTATCCGCTTATTGACCAATTTGCGCTACTACGGCTATTGCATCAATCCTATCAGCATTTATTATTGCTTTGATGAACGTGGCGAACAGGTAGAGAGTCTGGTGGCTGAGGTCACGAACACCCCTTGGCGCGAACGCCACAGTTACGTTCTACATAACGGGCGCTTAGCCGATGGCCGCCATGAGTACTACTTTGATAAGGATATGCATGTATCCCCATTCATGCCCATGGATTTACGCTATCATTGGCGCGGTAACGAACCGGGGGAGCGTTTAGGCGTGCATCTGCGGATTTTAAAAAATGGCAATTGCCCCTTCGATGCCACCCTAGCGCTGCACCGTCGGGAAATTAACCGCGCCAGCTTGGCTGGGGCACTGTTACGCTACCCGCCCATGACCTTGCGGGTCGCCTGGGGCATTTATTGGCAGGCATTACGCTTGTGGTTTAAGCGCGTTCCATTTCACGATCATAAAGCCAGTGGATCAGTAAACCAATGAGAGAATCAGCGATTCCGTCCACCCAATCGGTTGAACAAGACGGTTTAATGCTGCGACTATTGCGGCGTTTAGTGTTTAACCGCTTGGCCGGACTGCAACAAGGTTGCGTTATCATTCATGAGGCTGATGGGCAGCAGTATCGTTTCGGTCAGGCCACCGACGCTTACCCGCTCACCGCCAATGTGCACATGCACGACAACAATACCTACCGGCGCCTGGCACTGCGTGGCAGTATCGGGGTTGCCGAAGCCTATATGGCTGGGGAATGGAGCTGCGATGATTTAACCGCGCTGATGCGGATTTTTGTGCGCAATCGTGAAGTGTTGAATGGTCTGGAACACGGTCCAGTCAAGCTGGCCATGTGGTTATTCCGCGCTGCGTATCGACAGCGGCGCAACACCCGCGATGGCAGTCGTGACAATATCGCCCAGCACTATGACCTCGGCAATGAATTCTATCGGCTGTTTCTCGACGAGACTCTGATGTACTCCAGTGCCGTATTCGAGTGCCCGGAAATGTCGCTGCATGAAGCCTCGGTCGCCAAGCTGGAGCGCATTTGCCGTAAGCTGGAATTAAAACCCAGTGATCATGTGCTGGAAATCGGCAGCGGCTGGGGCGGGTTCGCTCTGCATGCGGCGCGTCATTACGGCTGTCGAGTCACCACAACCACCATTTCCAAAGAGCAGCATCGTCTGGCCTGCGAACGCATCGCCGCCGCCGGACTTGAATCGCAAATCACCGTGCTGCTTAAAGACTACCGCGACCTAGAAGGCCGTTACGATAAGCTGGTCTCGATTGAGATGATTGAGGCCGTGGGTCATGAATACTTGGACACCTATTTCAATACCTGCAATAAGCTACTGAAAGATGATGGCTTAATGTTATTGCAGGCCATTACCATCATGGATCAGGAATACGACCGAGCGCGGCGAGCGGTAGATTTTATCCAGAAATACATTTTCCCTGGTGGCTTTATCCCGTCGATCACCACATTATGCGGCTCACTGACGCGAGTCACCGATATGCGCTTATTCCATTTGGAAGATATCGGCCCGCACTATGCCTTAACGCTGCAACACTGGCGTGAGCGGTTCCGCGATAATCTGGATCGGGTGCGTGAACAGGGCTTTGACGAGCATTTCATCCGCATGTGGGAATACTATTTGTGCTATTGCGAAGGTGGATTCACCGAACGCGCTATCGGTACGGCACAGTTGCTGTTGAGCAAGCCGTTTAACCGCCGCGCACCGCTGGTTCCGGCTTTAGGTTAATGGCCCGTTTCTACCCTTGCACACTGCTCAAGGCGGCGAGCGCCAGCCGTTGCTGAGCGCTCGTCGCCCCTGCTGCTCAGGTCATTACACCATGCCAACTCTTTCCCCTCGGGTTAAACGCCTGCTGATTAATATCATCGCCTTTCAGATCGGCTGGTTTACCTGTGTGATTGCGGGTGGCTCACAATGGCCGTGGTTAGGCACAGCGGTCGCTTTGAGCGTGGTCAGCCTGCACCTGGCGCTTACCCCGAAGCCACGGCTGGAATGGCCGCTACTGGCCTGTGCCGCCCTGCTGGGTTTGGTACTGGACAGCCTGCCGGTGATGCTGGGCGTTGTGGTCTACCCGCAAGGCACATTCATTGCTGGACTGGCCCCGCACTGGATTATCGCCATGTGGATCCAATTTGCGACCTTGCTGAATGTCAGTCTGCGCTGGTTACGCGGTCGGCAGGCTGTCGCCGCGCTAGCCGGTGCGCTGCTGGCTCCTCCGGCCTATTATCTCGGAGCCGGGTTTGGCGGTATGCAGTTCACCGAACCCCACTGGCAGGGTCTTTTGGCGCTTGCCGTGGTGTGGGCCGTTGCCATGCCGGTTTTGCTGTGGCTGGCTCAACGCTATGACGGCCATACACCCACGGCGGTTTAACCGCCCTGTATTTTGGAGTATTCATGTTAAAACTTGCGATTGCCGCTATGGAACGCGGTCTGATCCCGGAAAGCGTGATCCGCATCGGGATTCGCCAACTGTTAAAACAACGCCTGCGCAGCCAGGCTGATCCGCAGCAACCGACACTGGAACAGTTTCAAGCCGAATTAGAAGCCGGTCCGATTGCTTTGCACACGGATAAAGCCAATGAGCAGCACTATGAAGTCCCGCCAGAATTTTTCCGGCATATCATGGGGCGGCACATGAAATACAGCGCCTGCTACTGGCCTGAGGGCGTCACCTCACTCGATGAAGCCGAAGCCCGCATGTTGGCCTTGACCTGCGAACGCGCCATGCTGCAAGACGGCCAGACCATTCTAGAACTCGGTTGCGGCTGGGGGTCGTTAACCCTCTGGATGGCTGAGCATTACCCCCAAGCCCAGATTACGGCGGTGTCTAATTCCACACCGCAACGCCAGTTTATCGAACAGACCTGTGCGCAGCGTCAGCTTGATAATGTTCAGGTCATCACCGCCGATATGAACGATTTCACGACCGAGCAGCGCTTTGATCGAGTGGTTTCCGTGGAAATGTTTGAACACATGCGCAATTATCGCGAGCTATTAGCGCGTATCGCCTCATGGCTGAAACCTGATGGGGCGCTGTTTGTGCACGTATTCAGCCACCGTCAATACGCCTATCCCTTTG
>SKOM01000200.1 GCA_007120095.1 Candidatus Competibacteraceae bacterium
CGCGAAGCTGAATTCGTCTGGACGGATCAGCATGGCCAAACGGTCAGCGAAACCCGCCAACTGCTGTGACAGAGACAGGGGGTCGGGTGCATTTAATGCTCCATTAACTGCTCAACCCGGCTCGGCCAGTCGGCAAACCAATCCCCGGTGACGCGCCCCAGAATCTGACGATAAGCGTCACTCAGCGTCGCGAGCTTGTCACGATCTTGAGCTAAGGATTCAATCAACAGCCACTGTTGCCACTCATCGCTGAGTCGCCATTGCGGATCCCCAATCCGACAATTGGCCAGTCGATAATGATAGGTTGGCCGGGGTTTGGTTTTGTCATCACCAACAGCGGCGTGGACACGTTCAGCGTCGATATGGGCAAACAGCGGTAACAAATCCAGCGCTCGGTTACGAGTCGGATTATGGGCGAGGTAGTCATCGATCAGCGTAGTGATATTCGGTCGGTAATCCGTCGCCAGAATCTGTTCAACATACTCAGCAGGCCAGGGACGGATAAAGGGCACGATACGCCGCACAGGATCAATGTGCATGCGGATCAACAGCCAATCATGCAATACGGCAAAAGCCTGCATGGTCGGCAAAATATCAGCGACTTCAAGCCCCGTAACCTCAGGATTAAAATGTACCCCAAAAGCATACATCAAGGCGTCATCCGTACCGCGCGCCCCGGCTTGGCGCAATGCGATCATTAAGTCGTCGAGTTCTACCACCTGATCAAAAGCAATCGGTGCGGTGACAATCTCACAGGGAGTGACCTGGCGCGCCAAAGCCGCCAGCATCTCTTCTGACCACTGATCAATGGCTCCCGGCTCCTGAGCGGCCTCAGCCCGTGCCTGCCCTAAACGTTTAAGCAAAGCAAAATCCACTTCAACAACGCAGTCGCCCAGTTGCGTACCTTTAACTTGAATCTCATAGTCGGTGCGCACATCCAGTCTACCACCCAGAACCGCAACGACTTGTTCTGCTACCGTCCGCACCGGCAAGCCGATAAATTCGACTTCGACACCGACATGACGTTTTTTTTGCGAATCCATGATTGATGATTTTATTTGCTGCTGTGAAAATATGGACATTATAAGCAAAAAAAAACTCTCGTTGCCGAGAGTTAATGCTAGGAGAACCACTATAAACACAGCCGTTGCTTATGCCATGTTGGTAATAGGTTAAGCACTCATCGTGCCAAAATATTTAATTATTTTTAAAACAAAATCTTAAATAAATTCTTTTACCTTTAATCGCAGATCGGGCTGACTTGTGACAAATATCTGCTGCTCATTTTGGGCCACTACCTGCCCAAAATGGTCCACTCAGCAATCCTATCCACTCCGATTTCCTGCTACGCTACGCAAAAATTTTTAAGGAAACCTGATATGCGACCTAGCCCGGCCATCGTCTTGGCCCATCATTATTACCGCAGCGATAATGGCAAAACCGCTCACGGCCTGGTGCGTGGCAGCGACCGCTTCCGCATCTATGCCGTAGTCGATCCTGATTGTGCCGGTCAGGATGCCGGTGAAGTGCTGGATGGCATTCACCGGGGCATTCCTCTGGTCGCCAGTATTAACGAAGCCATCGCCATCGCCCCTGAAACGCCCCGCCACGCGCTGGTAGGGGTGGCCACTCATGGGGGACGTCTCACCCCGGAGCTACGCGCTTATCTGCTCGAAGCCATTCAGCGGGGTCTAGGCATTGTCAACGGATTGCATGAATACACCGCCGATGATCCTGAGTTAGCCGCTGCGGCCCAGGAACAGGTGGTGGAACTCATCGATCTGCGCCGTCCCAAGCCGAAATCCGAGCTGCATTTTTGGAGTGGAGCGATTAAAGCGCTGTCGATTCCGCGGATCGCAGTACTGGGCACGGATTGTGCCGTAGGCAAACGTACCACCACCCGGTTATTGACCCAGGCATTAAACACAGCCGGGATTAAAACCGAGATGATCTACACCGGCCAGACTGGATGGTTGCAGGGCGGACATTATGGGTTTGTCTTGGATTCCGTGGTCAATGATTACGTCAGCGGGGAACTGGAGCACGCCCTTATGACCTGCGCCCAGGAGTTAGCCCCTGATTTAATGCTTATTGAGGGCCAATCGGCTCTGCGCAACCCGTCCGGCCCCTGTGGTGCAGAATTGTTAATCTCCGGTGGCGCGCGCGGGGTAATCCTGCAACATGCCCCAGGGCGTAAATTTTTTGACGGCTGTGAACACCTCGGCTATCCGATACCTCCGCTGGCGGATGAAATCGGTCTGATCGGCCTTTACGGCTCGCGGGTGCTGGCGGTCACCCTTAACGGTCAAGGGTTCAGCGCTGAGGCGCTGGCCGCCGAACGTGAACGCCTGGAAGCCGAACTGGATATTCCCGTGATTCGCCCCTTAACCGATGGGGTTGAGCGTTTGATTCCCGTCATCCGTGCTTTTATCAGCGAGGCAAATCGATGAAGATTACCCGGCTATTAACTTGGCAGGAACATCTACCACTCACTCGGCCCTATACCATCGCTTACCACAGCATTGATTCGGTCAGCAACTGGATTGTTGAACTGTATACCGACACCGGCCTGATCGGTTATGGTGCCGCCTCGCCAAGCGAGCATGTGACCGGCGAAACCGAATCCGCCTGCGCGGCAGCACTCAGCCAGGACAATCTCGCGTGGCTATTGGGTAGCGACCCACGCGAGCTACCCTGGCTATGCCGCAAACTCAGCGACCGTCTAACATATACCCCAGCGGCACGAGCCGCCGTTGATATGGCCTTGCATGATTTACTGGCTCAGCACCTTGAGCTGCCCTTGGTGCGCATGCTGGGGCAGGCTCATGAGCGCTTACCCACTTCGATCACCATCGGCATAAAATCTGTCGCCGAAACGTTAGAGGAAGCCGATGAATACCTGGGCCGCGGCTTCCGTATTCTTAAGGTGAAGCTTGGCATGAACCTCGAGGAGGACATCGAACGCCTCAGCAAACTGCGTGAGCGTATGGGGGCAGGTATCGGCATTCGGGTCGATCCCAATCAAGGGTACGATGCCCGCGATGTAGAACGCTTTATCACCGCTACGGCCGATCTGGACATCGAGTTTCTAGAGCAACCGATGGCTGCGGCTGATATAGACACGATGCGCCAACTACCCGCCGTGGTGCGCCGCTGCCTGGCTGCTGATGAAAGCCTGCTCAATGAACGCGATGCACTGCGTCTGCTCAACCCCAGCCCAGCCTGTGGTATTTTCAATATCAAGCTGATGAAATGCGGAGGTATTCGCCCCGCCCAACGCATCGCCACCTTCGCTGAAACAGCGGGTATCGAATTGATGTGGGGATGCATGGATGAAAGCATTATCAGTATCAGCGCCGCGTTGCACACCGCCTTGGCTTCGCCCGCGACGGCCTATCTGGATTTGGACGGCAGCTTTGATCTCGCCCGCGACGTGGTCAGCGGAGGTTTTACTGTGGACAACGGCTATTTAACGCCCTGTGATCAGCCCGGTTTAGGGCTGCAACGCACGATCCGGCCTTGATGGATCCGCCGCCGGTACCACTACTATGCGTACTGCACCGAACAGACCTATTGCCAGTGCATCGTGCGCTTCATGCGTATAGATACAAATTGATTAAGTTTGGTTGGCGATGACCCATCGCTGTTTTGGACTTAAGCGTTTTGGTACCGTCCATTTACAACCGTTCAGCACTGCTTTCAAAAACCTGCGCCCGATAAATAAAAGTCAATATTTTACGATAACTTAGAGGTAAAATTCAAGGGAGGTTGGAGTCTCGGCTGCTGGTGTTAACTCTGCAAAGCCACCCGTGAGCGTTATTCGGAGCTTGAACAGGCGATCTTAGCGCTGCACAGTTACGAGTTACCGGCGAGCTGTGCGCTCACGCTCGATCCGGTTTATGCGCCGTTTGCGGACTGGATAGCCGCAGAAACTCTGCTGAGTATCCTGCGGCTTGTGGTGCATCGGAGTGTTTAGCTGCGCTGGTAAGTGCCTACCAACCGGTTCATACCGATCACATGGGGTTCAACTTTGTTGAGAAACTCCCAGAGTGTCAGGTTCGGTTCCAGCGCTAGGTCTTGATCCAGCGCCAACAGCCAGAAGAAGTAATGATGCACCCCATGGCCATTGGGTGGCATCGGGCCGCCATAGCCTTGTTTGCCGAAATCCGTTTGGCCATTGGTGTAGTCGCTGGTGCCTTCAGGCAGTTCGCTGACCGCAGCGGGGACGTTATACAGTACCCAGTGGACAAAGCCGTAGCTGCCGGGTTTGACCAGCGGGGCGTCGGGATCATGACAAATCAGGGCAAACGCCTGAGTTCCTTCCGGCGCATCACTCCACTCGAAAGCCGGGGAGATGTTCTCACCCTCACCGGTATGTTGTCGTGGTATGGCTTGGCCTTGGCCAAAGGCGCTACTGCGCAGTTGCATATCCGATAAGGCAAAACCCATTGTGGCGACTCCTATTGCTGATTTTCAGGTACAGTCAATACTCGCATTACTGGCGGCTGTTGTGCAACGGTTATACGGCCGAGGCATCCTTGCCTGTGGCCTGAAAGGTGTGGTGCTAGTAGTTTGAGGTTGTGGGTGAAGTCGGTGTCGAGGCAGGTGTTGATGTTTCTGAGCCACCGACAGTGATTTGGTCACGAATAGAGGACAAAATACCCTGACCGATGCCAGGAACACGGGTTATGTCTTCAACTGTGTTGAAATTACCGTTAGTTTGGCGATCTTCAATGATAGCTGCGGCGCGGGTGGCACCAATGCCATCGAGCGTTCTGAGGGTTGCAGCATCAGCGGTGTTGATGTTGACTGGTTGGGCCACCGCCAAGGCTGAGAACAGGCTTAAAAAGATTGCCGCAAGAAGAAATTTAATTCTCATTAATATTACCTCCATTGGTAGTCTGTGCGTCTTTGACGTGCGGATAAACCCGCAATCTTAAGCGTAGTCGATTTTCTAACCGTTGCAACACGGTGGCATAATATTTCTTTTTTTACTGCAACCCATCAACTCTCACACTGTAACCACTGGAAAAAATCAATGAATATGCGATTCGGACATCTATCAGGATTGGGCCAGCACGGTTTTCACCGTATTCACTATACCGAATGGGGGGCGGCTGATAACCCCCGAGTGCTGATCTGCGTCCATGGTCTGACGCGCAATGGCCGTGATTTCGATACCTTCGCTGACGCCATGTCAGCCGATTACCGCGTGATCTGTCCGGACATTGTTGGTCGGGGCTGTAGCGATTGGCTGGAAGATAAATCGCAGTACAATTACTCTCAGTATCTTGTCGATATGACTGCACTGATCGCCCGTTCAGGTGCCAGCCAGGTTGATTGGCTGGGTACCTCGATGGGTGGACTGATCGGCATGCTGCTGGCGGCACAACCGCGCTCCCCTATTCGTCATCTGATCGTCAATGATGTCGGTCCGCTTATCCCTTACAAGGCTTTGCAGCGCATCGCCTCCTATGTGGGTCAGGCACCCGACTTCCCTGATATGGCAAGTGCCGAGGCGTATGTGCGTAAGGTGTCTGCGCCGTTTGGCCCTCTGAATGACGCTCAATGGCATCATTTGACCGTACACACTATTCAACAACGTGCTGACGGGCGTTACGCTTTCGCTTATGATCCGGGTATTGCTGAGGCTTTTCGTGAGGCCAGCCAAACTGATGTGGATCTGTGGCCGGTTTGGGAGCAGCTTGATTTGCCGATACTGATCATCCGTGGTGCGGAGTCTGATGTATTGCGCCATGCCGATGCCGTGGCCATGACTGAACGTGGATCGGGAGCTGATCTGATTGAATTTGCGGGTGTTGGCCATGCCCCCGTGTTGATGGATCCCGCACAAATTACTCCGGTACGCAACTGGTTGCTGGCCAAACAGGACGACGCTTGATGTTTCGACCCTTAGAAATCTGCATCGGGCTGCGCTATACCCGTGCCAAACGCAATAACAGCTTTATTTCGTTTATCTCCCTGACTTCCATGTTGGGTATGGCGCTGGGTATTACCGCGCTGATTACCGTGATGTCCGTGATGAACGGATTCCAGAGTGAAGTGCGTGATCGAATTTTAAGCCTCACCCCACATATCACGGTGACCAGTTGGGATGGCCGCTTGCTGGATTGGCCAAATACTCTGGATCGGGTGATCGAGCATCCGGCGGTTCAAGGGGGTGCCCCGTTTGTGCGTGGTGAAGTGATGCTGAATTTTGGCTCACAGGTCAGCGGGGCGTTACTGCAGGGTATTTTACCGAGTCAAGAACCACAGGTGTCTGAGTTAGACCAGCAGCTTATTGCGGGTGATCTGGAGGCTTTAATCCCCGGTCAGTTCGGGATTATCCTGGGCGAGCAATTAGCCGCCATACTGGGGATTACGCTGGGGGATAAGGTCACGGTCATCACCCCGCAGGCTAACATCACCCCGATGGGCACCATGCCGGTATTGCGCCGCTTCGAAGTGGTGGGGTTGTTTTCTGCAGGGATGTATGACTACGACCGCAGTCTGGCTATTATCCATGTTGACGATGGGGCGAGGTTATTGCGCCTCGGTGAAGCCGTGTCCGGTCTGCGCCTGAACTTGCAAGACCCTTTTCTGGCCCCGCAGATTAATCAACAACTGCACGCGCAATTGCCGTCAGGGTATGTGGTCAGCGACTGGACTCGTGAACACGCCAATTATTTCCGCGCCGTACAAATTGAGAAAACCGCTATGTTTATCATTTTAATGCTCATTGTGGCCGTGGCTGCGTTTAACCTGGTCTCGACACTGGTGATGGTGGTCACCGATAAACAAGCGGATATTGCGATTTTACGCACCCTGGGCGCTACACCGCGCAGCATTATGGGGGTGTTCATGGTGCAGGGTATTGCGGTGGGAGCGGTCGGCACTCTGCTCGGGCTGATCGGCGGACTGGCGCTGGCGTTTAATGTTGATCGAGTGGTGCTGTTCATCGAAGGGATATTCGGGGTACGGTTTTTAGCCCCTGATTTATATTTAATCAGTGATTTACCCTCAGAAGTCGTGGTCAGTGATGTGGTCGCTATTACCGCTATCGCCTTTGGGTTAGCCGTCTTGGCTACCCTGTATCCCGCTTGGCGGGCGGCCCGCACCCAACCGGCAGAGGCGCTACGCTATGAGTGAGACCATACTGGCCTGTCAGGGGCTGACCAAGATTTTTCATCAAGGTACCCAAGAACTCCGGGTACTGGATGGCGTCGATTTCCGCCTGCAACGCGGCGAGCGGGCAGCGATTATTGGCACCTCAGGAGCCGGTAAAAGTACTTTGCTGCACTTACTCGGTGGGCTGGATACGCCCAGCGCCGGGGAAGTCACCATCGCCGATCAGGCACTCAACCGTATCAGTGATTCGGAACGCAGCCGCCTGCGCAATCGCTATTTGGGGTTTGTCTATCAATTTCATCATCTGCTGGCCGAGTTCACCGCACTCGATAATGTGGCCATGCCGCTGCTGATTCGCGGGCTGGCAACGCGCGAGGCCAGCCACCGCGCCCAAGCCGTGTTGGAACGCGTGGGTTTAGGGGAGCGTTTACACCATAGGCCGGGGCAGTTGTCCGGAGGGGAGCGGCAACGGGCCGCGATTGCCAGGGCTTTGGTCACCGAACCGGGCTGTGTATTGGCTGACGAACCCACCGGTAATCTGGATCGCAGCAGCTCCGAACAGGTTTTTGAGTTGATGTTGACCATGAACCAGGCGCTGGGTACCGGGCTGATTATGGTCACTCATGATCACAACCTCGCAGAGCGGATGGATGTCGTGTGGTTATTACGCGATGGTCAACTGGAACGTCACCGCTCTTGATGGCATGGTAAACGTTCAGCCTGGCCTCGATGGCCAGGTTATTGTATTTATAACCCTCTGATTTCTCGTTTGGATGTGCAGACTTTGTGGAGTGGGCCTGAACGTTTACACTGCGGGCCAGCGCCTCGGCGCGGGCGCGTTTACGCTGCCGCCGTTCCCGCAAGCTGGACACCAAGTGCCAGCGCCATAACAAACGGATTAAACCGTAGGTTAACAAGCCCAATAGCGTGCCTAATACCAGTGAACCGAGCACTAAAGGCCCTCCAAATGTGCCCAGTTGTTTTACCAGCCAGTAGCCAGTTTCATCGGTTTGCAGCCATTCATTGAGATTGAACAGGTAATACAAACCATTACCAAATTTATAACCGGCAAAAAAAATAACGGGCATGGTCAGGGGGTTGGTAATCCATACCGATAACACCGCTAGTGGCAGATTAACCCGTAATAGAATACTCAGGAAGGCAGCGATTAACATCTGCATCGGTACCGGGATGAAGGCGACAAAGACGCCTAAGCCCAGCCCCCCGGCGACGGAACGCCGATTGAGGTGCCAAAGATTCGGGTCATGCAATCGAGCGCCCAGCGGCCTTAAGCTTTTATAGCCACGTAAAGTTTTGGAATCGGGGATATAGCGTTTAAGAAAGCGCCTAGGCATGAATTATGAACCATAACCAAGAGTCCCACGGACGTATGAATAGCTTGATTCACTATAACAAAAACAGCAAGGGTTTTCGCAGGGGGGATAGACGCTGAATTTTCAAATCAGCGCCTGTAGTTATGATGCGCCGCAACAACGGTCTAGTGCTCCAGCACCTGACTGAGAAACAGTTTGGTGCGTTCGGATTTGGGATTGGTGAAAAACTCGGAGGGGGGCGCCATTTCGACCACTTCACCCTGATCCATAAAAACGACCGCATTGGCCACTGATTTGGCAAAACCCATTTCATGAGTCACGCAAATCATGGTCATCCCTTCCTCGGCCAGTTCCACCATCACATCCAGCACTTCTTTGATCATTTCGGGGTCAAGCGCCGAAGTCGGTTCGTCAAACAGCATCACTTGGGGGCGCATGCACAAAGCACGAGCAATGGCGACCCGCTGTTGTTGCCCACCGGACAGTTGACCGGGGTATTTATGCGCCTGCTCGGGGATGCGCACCCGTTCTAAATATTGCATGGCTAAGGCATCAGCCTCCTTTTTAGGCATATGCCGAACCCATAACGGAGCCAGTGTACAGTTTTCCATGACCGTCAGATGCGGGAATAGATTGAACTGCTGAAATACCATACCCACTTCACGGCGGATCATTTCGATATTTTTGACATCGTTAGTCAGCTCGATACCATTGACCGTAATGCCGCCTTCTTGATGTTCTTCCAGCCGATTAAGACAACGAATCAGCGTGGATTTACCGGAACCGGAGGGGCCACAGACCACATAACGCTCACCGCGTTTCACGGTTAAATCCACATCGCGCAGTACATGAAATTCACCGAACCATTTATTGACTTTGCGCATCTCGACGATGACTTCATCACTGCGCTGATTGGCTACGGTTACGTCTGATTCAACGGGTTGCTCCATTGTGATAACTCCGATTTAGGCCCGACGGGTCGTGGACAATACCCGCTCAAGATATTGGCTGTATTTGGACATGAAGTAGCAAAAAATCCAGTAGATGAACATGATAAACATATAAGCTTCGATGAAAAACTGCCGCCATTCCGGATCACCCAGCGCTTGCCGGGTGGCCAGAACCAGGTCAGTTAAACTGACAATGGCCACCAGTGAGGTGTCTTTGAATAGGCCAATAAAGGTATTAACAATCGGCGGAATGGCAATTTTCAGCGCCTGCGGCAAAATGATCAATTGCTGGGTTTTCCAATACCCCAGACCCAAGGCGTCGGCGGCTTCATATTGGCCTTTGGGCAGGGCTTGCAAGCCCCCGCGGATCACTTCAGCCAGATACGCCGCTGCGAAAATGATGATGGCGACCTGGGCGCGCAATACCGCATCAATCGACACCCCTGTGGGCATAAACAACGGCAACATGAACGAGGCCATGAACAGCAGCGAAATCAGCGGCACTCCGCGAATCAGCTCGATATAACCCACACATAAGGCACGAATCAGCGGCAGGTTAGAACGGCGTCCCAACGCCAGCAAAATCGAAATGGGGAAGGCGGCGGCAATACCGATAAACGCCAGCATTAACGTCAGGGGTAAACCACCCCACAGGCTGGTGCGCACGGACGTTAAACCGAACACGCCGCCGCCCATCAGTATGAAAAACACCGACAGACCCGCAGCCCAAATGAACAACAGGCGACGATTCCAGTTACGGCGATCACAACTGGCCAAGGCCATGGCAATCAGCGCCAGCATGCCCACTAATGGTCGCCACTGTTCATCGAAAGGATAGCGACCAAACAGGATCAGCCGGTACTTAACCTCTACAAATGCCCAACAGGCTCCGTCAGCCGCACGACACTCGTCTGAGCTATCGGCTCTGAACACCGCATTGAACACCAGCCAATCCAGCATGGGCGGAACCACCCAGGCTAACAGCGCTAAAAACAACACGGTCAGCAGTGAATTCCACCAGCCATTGAATAGGTTGGTTCGCAGCCAGCCTAACACTCCGACAGAAGCCAGCGGGGGTGATCGAGGGGGGGTTGGATTTTTAACAAAACTCGCCATGAGTTAACGCTCCACCAGCGCAATGCGTTTGTTATACCAGTTCATATAAAAGGAAATCAGCAGGCTGATACTGAGATAAATGGCCATCATAATGCCAATACACTCAATGGCTTGTCCGGTTTGATTAAGCGAAGTATTCGCCACTGAGACCAGATCGGGATAACCGATAGCCACAGCCAATGAGCTGTTTTTGGTCAGATTCAGGTATTGGCTCGTGGTCGGTGGGACGATAATGCGTAGCGCCTGGGGCAAGATGATCAGCCTGAGTTGTAGCGTGCGGCGAAATCCTAGAGCGGCTGAGGCTTCCGTCTGCCCCCAAGGCACACCGAGAATGCCGCTGCGGACAATTTCAGCGATAAACCCGGCTGTATAGATACTTAAGCCCAGTAACAAGGCGAGAAACTCAGGGGTGACACTGCCGCCGCCACGATAATTAAACCGCTGGAACTCGGGCACATCGAATTCCAGCGGCGCACCCAGGGCCAAATGGGCTAGGGTCACCGGCACCAGCATGATGGCCAAAATGGGCAGCAGCAGTCGCGGCTCGCGGCCGGTAGCCAGTTGTATGCGCTTCTCCCGTCTGCGGTAAATCACCGCAGCCACCAGTGACAAGCCCAGTATAATCAACAAAGGAATTTGGCTGGGATCATAAATCAGCACCGGAAACTGCAAGCCGCTTTTGCTCAATACAAATCCGGGTAACGGTTCCAAGGCTTGACGTACTGAGGGCAGGAGTATGGTGATCACCGCGTACCAAAAAAATAATTGCAACAACAGCGGTACATTGCGGGTAATTTCAACATAAGTTGAAGCGAGTTTAGCCACCAGCCAGTTGCTGGATAAGCGGCCGATGCCAATCAGTACCCCTAACAAGGTCGCCAAAACAATGCCGATCAGTGAGACTTTAAGGGTGTTCAACAGCCCCACAACAAAAGCCCGCGCGTAGCTGTCAGCGGGCGAAAAGCTGATCACGCTTTCGCCGATCGCAAAACCGGCTTCCTGTTCCAGGAAACTGAAGCCGGTGCGGATACGGCGTTCTTCGAGGTTGGTTAGGGTGTTATCGACCAGATAGGCAACGATCAGGGCCACCACACCGAGCACCAAGAGTTGGGCTAAGATGCCGCGGACAGTGGGATTACGCCACCACGCCACCGGGGCAGCCGGAGCGGTGGTTCTCGGAGGTTGGGAAAGCGGTTGCGCCATGGTGCGGGAATGCTCCGAAGCGTTAATAAATACGCCAGACAGCAAATCGCCGCCCGCAGGCGGCGATTGGGTATGGCGATTAGCGAATCGGCATGGCGTACATCAAGCCACCACGAGTCCACAAATCATTGTCACCACGCTGTAGACGCAGTGGGGTGTTCGGGCCGACATTACGCTCAAAGACTTCACCGTAATTACCGACCTGGGTAATGATGTTGTAACCCCAGTCTTGATCTAGGCCGAGCAGTTCGCCCATATTGCCTGAAGCCCCGAGCAGACGTTGCACGGTGGGATCAGTGCTGTTGGCACGCATTTCACTGGCATTCTCTGAGGTTACGCCTTTTTCTTCGGCTTCGATCATGGCGTACACCGTCCACTTGGCGATGGCAAACCATTCATCATCACCACGGCGGACTGCTGGACCGAGGGGTTCTTTGGAGATGACTTCGGGCAGTATGACATACGCATCCGGATCCGGAGCGTCATTGGCGATAATCGCCGCAAGACCAGAGACGTCCGTTGTGTAAACCTGACAACGGCCTGAGAAGAAGGTATCCAGCGACTGCTCGAAACCTTCAATAACTACAGCGGTGAACTCCATGTCATTGGCGCGGAAGTAGTCGGCCAGGTTGAGTTCAGTCGTGGTACCGGGTTGTACACAGATTTCTGCCCCGTCCAGTTCCAAAGCACTGGTCACGCCCAGATCGGCAGGCACCATAAAACCCTGACCGTCATAGAATGTGGTGGGCGCAAAGTGCAGACCCAGCGAGGCGTCACGGGTCAGCGTCCAAGTGGTGTTACGGGAGAGCACATCGACTTCACCGGATTGCAGGGCGGTGAAACGCTGTTGAGCATTGAGCGGGATGAAATCAACTGCATTGGCGTCACCAAAAACTGCGGCAGCTATAGCACGGCAGACATAGACATCGAGCCCGGTCCAGTTACCTTGGGCATCCGGAATCGAAAAACCGGCCAGCCCCGTGTTGACGCCGCAGCGAATCTGGCCACGATCTTTAATTGCATCGAGCGTGGGACCAGCGTAAACCTGTTGGGCGGCGGCAAGAGCCATGAGTGCTGTTGTACCGATCAGAGCATTTTTTAATTGCATGGACACATTATCTCCAGTTATCGAGTTGTGTAGAAACGCTGAAATCAAGAGTGGGCCACGGTGTGGCACCCAGAGCAATTCTACTGATTTTGCACGGTTTAGCCAATCATGCTTAATCGCATTATAGTGCGATTGTAGTATATAAACCGTGAATGCTTCGCAGTGACTGCAACGCCCGACAGGCACAAGCAAAAATAATGCCATTGCATAAAATTAAACCTAAGTGGTTTTAATAGAAACTATTTCAGGTTATCTGCAAGCGTCGCCGCAGCGCACCAATCTTGAGGGGCTTGCACCAACACAGGGCGGCATTTGACTCAATGTAATGCGGTCGCCGATTGGGATTTTATTTCAGGCTAGTTCGAGGTGCCTCGGGATTGCGGCGGAATAATATGGCAACATGTCCGATCTGCTGAACTAATTCAGCACCCGCTTGGATGGTAATCTGGGTTATAATCCGGCTGCGTTCTGCCCGGTCAGCCGCGTTGACACGAACTTTTAACAGTTCGTGATGCCTCAGGGTGTGTTCAATTTCCTGCATCACCGCTTCGGTTAAGCCATTGGCACCGATGATAACCATGGGGCGGCTGGCATGAGCCAGAGTTTTGAGGTGGCGTTTCTGGCGGTTGTTCAACATAATGATCAGTAATCCATCGGCAAGAAATAGATGAGCCCGCTATTAAACAGGTTGGCAGCTGGAACATTATACGAGCCCTTTAAACCCGACGCATAACGCATACACTATAATGACTGATGAGCACGCGGCGTAAACGTAGCAGCAGCCGACGCTGGCTTGATGAACATTTCCAGGATGAATATGTCAAGCGGGCACAGCGCGAGGGATTTCGCTCCCGCGCAGTGTACAAATTGGATGAAATCAACCGCAAGTATGGCTTGATCAAGCCGGGTTCAATTGTCGTTGACCTGGGTGCCGCACCCGGTAGCTGGTCACAATACTGTGTGTCGCGGGTGCGTCCTGATGGACAGGTTGTCGCCCTGGACAGATTAGCCATGCAACCCTTGTCGGGGGTAACCTGGTTACAGGGCGATTTCCGCGAACAGGCGATGCTGGATGAATTATTGGCCGTGTTAGCCGGGCATCCTGTCGATCTGGTTTTATCTGATATGGCACCCAACACCAGCGGTATCAAAGCCGTTGACCAGCCGCAAGCGATGGATTTGGCTGAACTGGCCGTCGATTTTGCCCAGCGCTGTTTACGCCCTGGAGGTGATGTGCTGGTTAAAGTGTTTCAAGGTGAAGGCTTTGATAAGTTACTCAAGACCTTGCGGGCAGATTTTGGTAAGGTGTGCGTGTGTAAACCGAGCGCATCGCGGGCGCGTAGTCCGGAACTTTACCTGCTGGCCAGGAACTATGCCCACCGATAAAGCTACAAAGTGATGTAGTTTAATTTTCAAACTCCTGTTGTATGCTGACAGGATATGTGTGACCTTGGGTCATATTTAGCTCACAAAACGTTGAGGTGTTCGACCTTGAACGACATGGTAAAAAATATTCTGCTGTGGGTGGTCATTGCTGTTGTGTTGATGTCTGTATTCAACAGCTTTGGCCCGACCCCAACAACATCAACTGAAATGCGTTACTCGGAATTTCTGGCCGAAGTTAACCAAGGGCGCATTGCTGAAGTCAATATCGATGGGCAAAAGGTAACCGGCCTCACCAACGCGGGTGAGCGCTTCACCACCTACAGCCCTGAAACCGACAACAGCGCCATGATCGGCGAGTTGCTCAGAAACGGTGTTGAAATCAAAGGTGAACCGCCTCAGCAACAATCATTACTGATGCAGGTTTTCATCAGCTGGTTTCCCATGCTGTTATTGATCGCGATTTGGATCTTCTTCTTGCGGCAAATGCAAGGCGGGGGTGCCGGTCGCGGAGCGATGTCATTCGGCAAAAGTCGAGCGCGCATGATGGGTGAAGACCAGGTCAAAGTGACTTTCAATGATGTCGCCGGCGTTGAGGAAGCCAAGGAAGATGTCGTCGAACTCGTTGATTTTCTGCGCGATCCCACGAAATTTCAAAAACTTGGCGGTAAGATACCTAGGGGCGTTTTGATGGTTGGCTCCCCAGGCACCGGTAAAACCCTGCTGGCCAAGGCCATTGCGGGTGAAGCCAAAGTGCCGTTTTTCTCGATTTCCGGCTCGGACTTCGTGGAAATGTTCGTCGGCGTAGGCGCTTCACGGGTGCGCGATATGTTTGAGCAAGCCAAAAAACATGCACCGTGTATCATTTTCATTGATGAGATCGATGCCGTCGGTCGCCAGCGGGGAGCCGGTTTGGGCGGCGGTCATGATGAACGCGAACAGACGCTGAACCAGTTGCTGGTTGAGATGGACGGCTTTGAAGGCAATGAAGGTATCATCGTCATTGCTGCGACCAATCGCCCTGACGTGCTCGACCCCGCATTACTGCGTCCGGGTCGCTTTGACCGCCAGGTGGTGGTGCCGCTGCCTGATGTGCGCGGGCGGGAGCAAATCTTAAAGGTCCACATGACCAAAGTGCCGATCTCTGAGGATGTTAAACCTTCGATCATCGCTCGTGGGACACCCGGCTTCTCCGGTGCTGATTTGGCGAATCTGGTTAACGAGGCCGCGCTGTTTGCCGCTCGTAGCAATAAACGCGAAGTGGATATGGGCGATTTCGAACAAGCCAAGGATAAAATCATGATGGGTGCCGAGCGCAAGTCCATGGTGATGAGTGAAAAAGAAAAGCGGCTCACGGCCTATCATGAAGCTGGGCATGCAATTGTCGGTTTAAAGGTGCCCTCACATGACCCCGTGCACAAAGTCACCATTATCCCCCGAGGCCGAGCACTGGGCGTGACGATGTTCCTGCCCGAAGAGGATCGCTACAGCTACAGCAGAGAGCAACTGGAAAGTCAAATTTCCAGCCTGTTCGGTGGACGGATTGCTGAAGTCTTGATCTTTGGTCCGGATGCGGTAACTACGGGTGCAAGCAACGACATTGAACGGGCGACGCAACTGGCCCGCAATATGGTTACCAAGTGGGGATTGTCCGACCGCATGGGGCCATTGGCTTATGGCGAAGAAGATGACGAAGTTTTTCTCGGACGTTCAGTGACACGACACAAAAGCCTTTCCGATGAGACGGCTCACGCCATTGATGAGGAAATCCGCAGTTTCATCAACCGTAATTATCAACGTTCCGAGCAGATTCTTCGTGATAATATGGACATATTGCATGCTATGTCCGATGCGTTGATGAAATATGAAACCATTGATGCCGATCAGATCAAGGACATTATGGAGGGTCGGGAACCGCGTGATCCCAAGGACTGGAGTCCTGATAGTCAACGCAAACCGCCGACCCCATCTTCCGGGGATACGGTAGCCGGCGAAGACAAACCGACGCCGCCTATTGGCGGCCCGGCTGAACAACTCTGACAGTCATAAATCTGTTACCCTCAACCCTCTGTTTGCGCTTGCAGACAGAGGTTTTTTTTTTTAGGCTAAGCGCTTCAATATAACAGGCACTGCAGGACTTACAATGGAAAAGCGTTATTTTGGGACGGACGGAATTCGCGGGCGGGTGGGCGTTGCCCCGATTACCCCCGATTTTATGCTACGTCTGGGCTGGGCTGCCGGGCGCGCCTTGCGTCACAAAAACCGTAATAAGGTTTTGATAGGCAAAGACACTCGAATCTCAGGCTATATGTTTGAATCCGCCTTGGAGGCGGGACTGTCTGCTGCAGGGCTGAACATCGCGCTGTTGGGGCCGATGCCGACTCCGGGTGTTGCCTATTTAACCCGAACTCTGCGTGCCAGTGCAGGTATTGTCATCAGCGCTTCCCACAATGCCTTTCCAGATAACGGCCTGAAGTTCTTCGCCCATGATGGCTATAAACTTGCCGATGCGGTTGAGTGCGAGATCGAAGCCGCACTGGATGAGCCGCTGAGCACCGTGGGCTCGGCTAAACTGGGTAAGGCAGAGCGCCTCGTTGATGCTTCGGGACGCTATATCGAATTTTGCAAAAGCACCGTGCCATCGAATCTGACCTTGCGAGGAATAAAACTCGTCGTCGACTGCGCTAATGGCGCTACCTACCATATTGCGCCCAATGTGTTTACCGAACTGGGTGCGGACGTCACTGCGATTGGTGTTAATCCCGATGGTCTGAATATCAATACCGATTGTGGTTCGACTTCACCTGCCGCGTTACAGGCTGCTGTAGTTGCACAAGGTGCTCATTTAGGGATCGCTTTTGATGGTGATGGTGATCGGGTGATGATGGTGAACCATCGGGGCGAATTAGTCGATGGTGATGAATTGCTGTATATTATCGCCACCTACCGGCAGCGTACAGGGGTAGGCGATACGGCGGTCATAGGTACCCAAATGAGCAATGTGGGCCTAGAATTAGCGTTAGCCGAACAAGGCGTAACACTGCATCGTGTTAAGGTCGGTGATCGCTATATCTTGGAACGTTTGCAGGCTGATCGTTTGCAACTGGGAGGCGAAAGTTCGGGGCATATTATCTGTCTGGACAAAAATACCACCGGCGATGGAATTATTGCTGCCTTACAGGTTTTGTTAGCCATGTCCGACACGGGTCAAAGTTTGGATGATCTGCTTAGTGGTATGCAGAAATTCCCTCAGCACATGATTAATGTACCCATCAGTGAGGCGTTTAATATCAACGACTGCAACCCGTTGCAAGCCGCCATGCGAGCAGCCCAACAGCAGCTTGGCAAACAAGGGCGTATCTTGCTGCGGCCGTCGGGCACCGAACCGCTGATTCGGGTTATGGTCGAGGGGCGCGATCTCGCTGCTGTAACCATGCTGGCCGAGGAACTCGCCGAAGTCGTACAACGTTCGGTACGATTGTAATAATTTCATGCAATAGTCAAGACCTCTCTGCTTTATGGGGGGAGAGTACTTAAGGCAGGAAAGCTGAACGTTTACAACGGATCACATACTCATACTATTGAAATCAAGAGGGTTAAGACATGCGGCAACCACTGATCGCTGGTAACTGGAAAATGAATGGCAGCCTGGACAGC
>SKOM01000081.1 GCA_007120095.1 Candidatus Competibacteraceae bacterium
GAAATCACCAGCGTCGCTCCTGGGCGCATCAATCCAGGAAGCTGATAACACAGCGATTTACCCGCACCCGTAGGCATCACCAACAGTACATCTTGTCCGGCGAGCACATCGCGGCAGACTTCGGCTTGCCGGGGGCGAAAGTCTTTCAGTTGAAAATGCTGGCGCAGGCAAAGTTGCAGGTCGTCATCGCCTGCGGCATCAGGTCTCAGCTTCATCAAACAAGGCCGCAACATCCAATGTGAAACCCGAGAGCAATTGCGAGGCCGCTTGATCACCACGTTGGTATTCACCCGCACACTGATACGGCATTTTAGCCTGTTGCTGCACCCAGATCGTCAAGGTTTGTGAGGTCGGATCAACCAGCCAATATTCAGGAATGCCCGCCTCAGCGTACTCACGGTGTTTGGTTACCCTATCGCGGTGCGGATCATCAGGGCTAACCACCTCCATGACCAGATCCGCTCCGAACCAATACTGAGCGCTGCGGCGGTGCGCATGGTGTTTAAACATAAATACGACATCAGGTTCACGGTATTTTCCCGGCCACAACTGTATGCGCAATGGGGCAAATAACACCGTCCCTAACTGATGCTCCCTGACAAACTGAGCCAATGCCCGGTAAAGAAAAGCGACCATCAATTGATGCAGTTCACTGGGCATGGGCAACACCTCAATAGTACCGGAGGAGAATTCGACTAAGCCATTATTGGGAAGCGCAAAATAATCCTCTTCACTCCAGTGCCCCTGGGGTGGAAACAATCGAGCAATATCCCATGCCGGTTCTGGATCAAGCTGTGTTAACATAAATGCGGCAACCCTAAGTTATGATGGCGAATGACTGATGCAGTATAAACGGATCAGCTTAATGACTGTAGTCAGTCTAAGCATGTTACTCGGCGGTTGCAGCGGTAGCGTGCCGGAGCATATCGGCGCAGAACAGGATCGCTTGGCACCCTGCCCGAGTTCACCCAATTGTGTCTCCAGCCAAGCCACTGATCCTGACCAGCAGGTAGCGGCATTGATTGCTGACAATGATAACCAACAGGCGTGGCAACGCTGGCAAACGGTGATCGCGCAACAGCCCCGCGCGACGCTCATCACCGTTACTGATACGTATCTGCACGCGGAATTCCGCAGTCGCTGGCTGGGCTTTGTCGATGATGTGGAACTGCTGCGCGATTCGGAACAGGCACTGATCCATGTGCGCTCGGCCTCACGGCTGGGGTATTCCGATCTGGGGGTTAATCGCCGCAGGGTCGAACGCCTGCGGCAGGCTTATGCTCAGTAACTGACGCGGGTGGTTCCATCGCGCCCGGTCAATACCCGCACCCGATCACCGGGGGAAAACATCTGATCAGCCGCCTGGGTCACGGCAATAGTACGGCCGCTATCCAAACGCACGGCGATTTCCAAACCGGGCTGGCGCGTCATGCCCTCTTCAGCCGCCGCACCAGCGGCGCCACCGAGCAAAGCACCGCCGATGATCGCCAATGATTGACCGCGGCCACCGCCGACGCCACTGCCCAATACCCCGCCGGTAGCCGCACCACCCAAGGCACCAATACCGGTTCCTGTCCCTTCGATTAATACTTGCCGCACCGTTTGAACCGTGCCGTACTGCACGTCTTGGGTCATCCGTGCCTGATCACGCGAATACGCCGCCCCCGACATACTCGCCGGGCAACCCGCCAGCACCAGAATGGCAACCAGTAATACCAGTACCAGATTCACATAACGCCAGTGTTTATTTAACATCTTTGGACTCCTCTTTACGCTTTAATAGGATAGACCATAATCATGGGTAAAAATCCATCGCCAACACCTGTTGAACCGTCCACGGGCAATTGTCAGGGAAATGATCCAAACCCGTCTCTTTGATGGCCTGGGTGACCGCATCAGCCCAAACGCTTTCCCACCAATTAGGATTGGCAAATTACACAGGCACTAAACCACTATCGGCAATGCCATCAAAGATAAATTGCACCGCCAGTGCGGACAATAACACCCCGAAGACTCGGGTGATCACATGCAGTCCGGTAACGCCGAGAAAGCGATGCACTTGACTGGCCATGAGCAGCAGCACCAAGGTTAACAGCAACACAGCCAGCAGCGAGGCCACCACAACGGCCTGCAATAACCAGTCACCGCCGGTATTGGCCATGAGCAAAATCGCCGCTCCCATCGCACCCGGCCCGGCAATCAGCGGTGTCGCCAAAGGGAACACCGAAATATCGCTTTGGGTGCGAGCCTCACGGGACTCGTCCTCGGTCATCGATACCCCACCCGAAGACCGTGCAAACACCATATCGATGGCGATGAGCAGCAGTAAAATCCCGCCGGCGGTACGCAATGCGGCCAGCGAAATGCCAAAATAGTTCAATAACAGCTCGCCGACAAAGGCAAACGCGAGCAGGATCAGGGTGGCGATCAACGTACCTTTGACCGCCATAGCCAGACGGCTGCGTAAAGGGCTGGCGGTGGTCAGGGCCGCAAACATTGCGGCCACATCGATAGGTCCGATGGTGGCAAAAAAGGTCGCGAAACTCACCACAGCGGTTTTTAACATGTCATACCGTCCAGACTCTTTAATAACTAGCCGATGAACAAATCACCACCGGACAAGGCCAGGACCTGTACCTGTGTGCCCAGCATCACCACCAAACCCTCATGGCGCTGAGCACCGGTATCGGTAAACTCAAAGATATACCGGCGTTCAAACAGTAACCAGCCTTCTGCACCGCGCCGCACCCAGAGTTTATCCAGGGTCACCGTATCATCTAATAATTGCAGGCCCTGCTGTTGGCAGGCGCGTAAACACACGGCACGCGCCCGTTCTTTTGCCCGTAACGCGTCGTACCAAAAGCCAATAATCGCCGCCAGCCCTAATAACGCTAACAGCGTTAGCATGACGGTTCCGCCACCACCCGATCACGCAGGTACACGGGCAAAGCCTGCTCTGGGGTCACAGCCTCACCCTGCTGCCAGGCGATTGCGGCCAATGCGGCTATATCGACGGCATCAGGATACACCTCTGGCCAACATTCAACCACCGGGCACCGCTGTTCTAACCGGTGTCGATATCGGCACCAGCCGGTACCCACGCCGACCCAAGCGCCCGCCACGGTGGCCATAGCCACGTTTTCAGCCGCCCCGACTTGTTCAGCCATCAGCAGTTCCAGCCCGGCTTCAGTGTGCCGATAACCGGCCCAGTAGACTTCATCCCTACGCGCATCAATGGCTACCGCAATCTGGGTCACCGCCTGAAAACGCCCACTGCCATAAGCCATAGCGGCCAGTGTAGAAATCGGCAATACCGGCAAATCAGCCGCAAAGGCAATGCCTTGAGCAACACCCACCGCTACTCGTACCCCGGTGAATGCCCCCGGTCCGCGACCAAAGGCAATGGCATCGAGTTGCTGAGGGCTTAATCCGGCGGTGTCCAGTACCGCCTGACAAAAGGGCAAAATCAGCTCAGCCTGACGCCTCGGTGCCCACTCAAAGCGTTGGGCAATCACCTGCCCATCACACCACAGTGCGGCAGAACACGCTTCAGTAGCGGTATCCAGCGCCAGAATATTCATGATCTGACACGCTCCCTGAATGCAAAATTAATGAGACACGAGTGCTGATTTAAGCTCTGCATCATGCTCAAGGTCTGTTCTGGTGGTCGGATCAACTTCAATGGCTGAGTTCAAGTACTGCTGCGCCAAATCGAGACGACCCAGACGCACATAGACTCTGGCCACATCGCAATAACCCTCCTTAGCACTAGGGTTATAGCCAATCGCCGTGCGGAATGACTCTAAGGCAGCCTGCTTGTCGTCCAGCTCTAAATACGCCCAACCGAGAGCGTTGTAGCCATTAAAAGTCGATGGGGCAATAGCGACCGCCGTTTTGAGTAAGGCGATTTTTTGTTGCGGATCACTGAGCGTATAGCTGGCCATCACCCGCTGCTGGGCTTTTTGATTGAGAAATAATTCTTTACGCCATTGATCTTTAAACGCTGCGAAATCGCGGCGCAGCCCTTGCAATTTGGCAAATTCCACATAGGCCAGCGCAACAAACAGCACCGCGATAATCGTAACAGCGACCGCAAGTGCAGCAATCAGTAATTCAGGTGTCAACATAACGCTGTTGTTTGCTCCATAGAATTAGGTTGGTGATGTAAAAAACTGTTCAACCCGACGCAAACTGCGGGTACGGGTCATGGACGGCAAGCTATCGAGAAATACCCGACCGTAGGAGCGGGTCAGTAAGCGGGGATCGGCTAACATCAGCACGCCCCGGTCATTGACATCGCGGATCAGACGACCCACCCCCTGTTTTAGGGCGATAACCGCCTGCGGTAACTGATAGTCCATGAACGGATTACCCCCGGTTTGCCGCAAGGCATCAATGCGGGCTTGCATCACCGGATCGCCCGGCGAGGAAAATGGCAGTTTAGCAATCACCACCAGGGACAGGGCTTCACCGCGCACATCGACGCCTTCCCAAAAACTTGCCGTGGCCAGCAATACCGCATTGCCCAGAGCACGAAACTCATCCAGCAATACGGTTTTAGGCCGTTCTCCTTGAACCAGCAACGGGAAATCAATCCGTGATTGCAGCCATACCGCCGCCTCGCGCAAGGCATGATGACTGGTAAACAGTATAAACGCCCGACCGCGGCTGGCCTGCAAGACGGGCAATGTGGCCTCTAAGACCGCCGAGGTATAGTGGCTGGCCGCAGGATCAGGCAAATTTTTTGGATGGTAGAGCAAGGCATTACGGGCATAATCAAACGGGCTTTCCAGCCGCAGGGTGCACGGTGTCTCCAGACCCAAACGCTGACTAAAATGGCTGAAATCCTCGCCCACGGCCAGGGTCGCCGAGGTAAAAATCCAGGCACTGCGCTGGCGCTGCATACGCTGGCGGAACGCCGTGCTAATGTCCAACGGGGTTAAATACAGGGTGAAACTACGCAGACGAGTTTCAAACCAGTACACACAGTTGTCACCATCGGCCACGATAAACTGCTGTAAGCGCTGTTGCAGTAAACGACAGCGCTCCAGACAATGCGCCAGCCCAGTACCGCGTTGCGCCCCTTCCTGCAGGGCCTGCTCCAGGGCGCTCAGAGCCGTGGCCAGTTGTTGTACCGCTTTGCACAAGGTCGGTGAGTGCTGCAAGTCCGGCCAAGGGGCGCGATTCGGCGGGGTGCCCAAGGCTGGATGCAGAACCCTGCTGGACTGTTCCAGTGCCTCACTAAGACGCAGCAGATCAGTAAAATCAGAGGCTTCTCGCTGCTGTTCGACTTGACAGTCACGAGCCAGCTCCTGGAGCTGCCGACTGCTCAGTGCCGAACCGAAAAACTGGCCGGCAACTTCGGGTAATTGATGCGCTTCGTCAATAATAAACGCCTCAGCTCCCGGTAACAATTCACCAAAACCTTCTTCTTTCAGGGTTAAATCGGCACACAGCAGGTAATGGTTGACCACCACCACATCAGCGTTCAAAGCCTTGCGACGGGCTTTAAACACATAGCAGTCATCGAA
>SKOM01000086.1 GCA_007120095.1 Candidatus Competibacteraceae bacterium
GCGTTGTAAGCGGCCAAGGCTAATACCGGGTTATTTTGCAGCCGTCGCAAATTGCCATTCAGGTAATGCGCCCCATAGTGAATATTAGTCGGCGGATGCAATAAGTTGTGATCACCCCTCCAGGCTTCACCACGTTCGCGAGCAATCCGCTGCCCGGTAGTGGGCAAAATCTGCATCAGACCCAGAGCATTGGCTGACGACCGGGCATCAACTTGAAACAGACTTTCCTGCCGCATGACGGCATAAATCCATTCAGCATCAATGCCCTGTGTTCGCGCCGCACTCACGACCTGTTCTCGGTACGGCACAGGGAAGCGCAGCATCAAATCATCCCATTCATCGGCGCGTACCAGTGCGACCACCGCCTGGCGATGCCAACCCCAGCGATCCGCCACAGTCGCCACAGTACGCAGCACCTGCGGCGAGCTATTATCCAATAAATGCCGCCATTCACGGCGAGCGTCAACGTCCCGCTCCAGGTAGGTCAATTCACGGATTCTGAGCAAAGCGGAACCGGCAGATGTCGCCATCCAGTTCTGGGACACTTCACTGGGACGATGGGTTATCGCATAAGGTTGTTGCAAACGATCAGCGGCGAGAAAACCGTAATAATCACGTTTAGTGGCCAGCTCAGCATACAGCGCACGCGCCGCGCCCTGCTCGCCCAGCGCTTCCAAGGCGCGCGCCCGCCAATAGCGCCATGCCAGTTGTTGAGCGCTCGTGGTGCTTAAACGCTCAGTCTGGCGTAACACTTCCGGCCAGTCTTGAGCGCGCAAGGCCACACGAATCCGCCAGGCTTCAACCTGCTCATCCACCCAGTCCTCAGGAATAGCGGCCAGCCGTTCGGCAGCGCTGGAGTGACCGCGGGCGGCGACGAATACTGCCAACTGTCGCTGTAAGTTATTCCATTCCGGATCAGCACCGCGACGATAGCGGGCTTGCAATTGATCAAACAACGGAGCCGTGGCTACAGAATCGCGGCGCACCAACACACGCAGGCCATGCAAAGCGATATTTGCGGCATAAGGCTGGTCAGCATTGAGTCGATCCACTCGACTCGGATCGGCGTGGACAGCCAACCAGCGTTCAGCCACGGTACGCCGCTCGCCCTGTAATAAATTATATAAGTAACGGGCTAAACCGTCTTGGTCGGCCGCCATCGCCAAGCCAAAGCGCCGCCAGATGCGTTCCTGGGTAAATCCGCCGCGTTCGCGCCACACGGCGAAGACCGGATCACAGACAGGAGGGCGTGAGTGACCATACACCCATACGGATTCAATACCTTCTAAGGCAGCGCTGATTTGATTCTGGCTGAGCAAGGCTTGCCGGTGCAGGCAGTCCAAAGTAACGTTATCACGCGGTTGATAATCATGCAGGAAGTCATCCCAGCGCTGATTATGTGCTAAATGGTGTAACCATTGGACACGCAAGCGCTCGGCCAGCGGTAGATCGGCATAATCACGGATAAACGCCCGAACCTCAGCGGCCGGAAACTCATCCAGACGTTGATGGAGATCGCGATAGACTAAATAAGGGTACAGCGGATAATCGCGCAACGCGGTTCGGGCAGTGGTCAGTGCGCTACGCTCACCGGCTGCCAAGGCCGCATCGGCGACCCGGAACAGTTCACGCTGGAGGGTGTAATCTGGTGCAGCCAGCGCATCGCCGGCCAGCACCGCAAACAGCACACAACCGCTGAGTTTAGTCCCCCAACAGCGCCTGCTGCCGATAATAATGGTAAAAACGGAGCACACGCGGGACATAAGTCTGAGTTTCAGCATAAGGTGGAATTTGACGACCATGACGAATAACAGCATTCTCACCGGCATTGTAGCCTGCCAGTGCTAACTGGACATCATTGTTAAAGTGATTTAATAACCAGCGCAGATAGCGCACTCCCGCATTAATATTAGCGATGGGTTCAAAGGCATTGCTCACGCCAAAACGTTCGGCGGTAGCGGGCATGAGCTGCATGAGACCCATCGCTCCCGCCGGCGAGACCGCATTGGGATTAAAGGCGGATTCGGCACTGATCACCGCATGAACTAAATAAGGATCGACCCCATGCTGGGCGGCGATGCGGGTAATATGCGGGGCATACTGCTGGCGATTGGCCTCATTGACGCGAAAGGGTAGCCCGGCCGACCCAACAGGTGCAGGTACCAACGCTGAGCGCACTTGACGGCCGTCACGCGGTGCAATGAGCTGCCATCCCCCTCGGGATGTGGTAATTACCCCCTGAGCGGCAACAGATGCCGACAACAGGGCATCAGTCTGCTCAGCAGGTTCGGACGGTGCCGAGGGCGGTGAGCGTGGACGTTGATATTGCGGCGTGGCCATGACCCGCTGATAACGGCTATCGCCTTTAGGATCGTTGGTGATATGCCGCACCCCTTCACTGTCCACATACATATAAATGTCGGCTTGCGCTGAGCCGATCAGCCACCCGGTAACAACAGCCGTTAACACGGCTAATCGAGTCACCCTAACCTTGAAGACGGTTCGCATCGTATTATCCATGAAGCGTCATTAATATGACTACGCTAAAAAAGACAAAATTAACATATTGACGTATAATCCACAGTAAAAATAGCGCTCATCGACTACTGGCGCGTTATAGCTAATTTGTTGGCATTTTCCCGCACCAAAGGCTGTTCTATGATGATAATTGAAGCAACACGCCAAAACACGACTGACCATACCTCAACGATGGATGATCCACAATCCTTACAGGCGACTGACCCAGAACTGGAAACTGTCCCAGAACTGGAAACTGTCCCAGAACTGGAAACTGATTCAGAACTGGAAACTGATTCAGCCACTGTAGTTACATTAACTGATCAATCCACCGTGGCCAGTCCCCTAACCGATAATGGCCCCCCAGCAGACGAACATAAGCTAATGGCAAAAACGAGTTCTCACGACAACCACTTTGATCTTGACAGTCCCGAATGGTATCTCAACCGTGAATTGACTTGGCTGGCGTTCAACCGGCGCGTACTCCACGAAGCTGAAGACGAGCGCACGCCCCTGCTCGAACGGGTGAAATTCTTAGCCATCGTCAGTGGCAACCTCGATGAGTTTTTCATGAAACGAATTGGTGGCCTCAAACAACAAGTGGGTGCCGGCATCAAGGAAACCTCGGTCGATGGGCGAACTCCAGAGCAACAAATCGCCGAATGTTATGCGGAAGTACACGACATTGAGGCCCGTCAGCGTGCGATCTGGGACGAATTGCAACCCTTGCTGGCGGAGCAGGATATTCACGTCAAGTCCTATGTTGACCTCGACTCAAAACAGCAAAAAGAACTGCGCGAACACTATGTCAAGAATATCTTTCCACTGGTGACCCCGCAATCGATTTCTCCCGCGCATCCCTTTCCCTTTGTGTCGAATTTATCATTAAACCTGTTGGTGGGCGTGCGTTACCCGGAGAGCCAACAAATCACGCTCACTCGCATTAAAGTTCCTCTAGGCTCGGGGGTACCGCGCTTTTTGACCCTGTCAGGATCGATCTTCGTCAGACTGGAAGATGTCATGACCAACAACCTCGATCTGTTGTTTCCCGGTATGGTGATCGAGACCTGCGAGCTGTTTCGCGTCACCCGCAATGCCGTCACGGAAAAAGACGAAGAGCAAGCCGAGGATTTGCTGGCGATGATCGAATCCGAACTGCGGGAACGCCGGTTTGCGCCGATTGTGCGCCTGCAGATTCAGTCCGGCATGTCCACCCAGCACAGCGGCATGTTGGCCGCTGAGCTGGGTCTGGATCAAGATGCCGATGTCTTTGAAACCGACCACATGATGGGGCTGTCCAGTTTATTCCAGATCCTGTCGGTTAACCGATCGGATTTGTCGGATCCGCCGCATCACCCCACGGATAATGCCAAATTAGTCACTGCAAGCAATATTTTCCATGCCATCCGTGACACTGGGCCCATTTTGCTACAACACCCCTATGAATCCTTCGTGACCTCCGTCACCCGCTTTGTGCGTGATGCCAGCCGTGATCCCAAAGTGCTGGCTATGAAAATGACCTTGTACCGCACCTCGGAAGATACCAAGATCGTTGATTACCTGATCGATGCGGCTCGTAACGGCAAGCAGGTCGCTGTCGCCGTAGAACTCAAAGCGCGCTTTGATGAGGCGGCCAATATCCGCTGGGCGAACCGCCTGGAAGAGGCTGGTATCCATGTCACCTATGGGGTGGTCGGCCTCAAGACCCACTGCAAAGTCGTTTTCGTGGTACGTCGCGATTACGATGGTCTGCGCCGCTATGCCCATATCGGTACTGGCAACTACAACGCCAGCACCGCACGGATTTACACCGACCTCGGGATATTAACCTGCGATCCGGTCATTGGCTCAGATTTAACCGAGCTGTTCAACTATCTGACCACCGGTTACGTCCCCAAACGCGATTATCATAAATTGCTGCCGGCACCCAAACTGCTGAAACCCGGTTTGATCAGCCGCATCGAGCGCGAAATCGAACATCATAAGGCGGGACGGCACAGTCTGATTCAATTCAAGATGAACGCGCTCGAGGACGTTGATGTAACCCGCGCCTTGTATCAAGCTGCGCAAGCCGGAGTCAAAATTGATCTCCTGGTGCGCGACACCTGCCGACTGCGGCCGGGTATTCCGGGTCTATCGGAAACGGTACGGGTCATTTCCGTTGTCGGGCGTTTCCTGGAGCACCCGCGCATTTATTACTTCCATAATGACGGTGAGGAAGAGTATTACATTGGCTCGGCCGATTGCATGAAACGCAATTTGGAGTCGCGGGTTGAGGTGGTCACGCCTATAGAGCACGAAAGTCTGCAAGCGGAGCTACGCCAACTGATCGACATCCAGCTCAATGATCAGCGCAGCGCCTGGGAAATGGACTCCGAGGGCCGTTACCACCAGCGCCGTCCGGGTGCCGATGATGACCCGCGCGGCAGCCATGAACTCCAGATCGAACAGGCGGAAAAACGCCAAAAAAGCAGCCTGCGGCTCAAAAAACGCCGCCCTCAGGGCTTAACGAAACGGTAACCGTTCAGCCCCCTGAGTTTAAGCATCCTCTCCTTCATAAATGATGGAGAGGGGACTGAACGATTCCTAACAGGTTAACCACGTCCTGTGCCTGACGCACTTGGGCACAGGTCACAAATTATCAATTGGCACCGGCTCAATGGCCTCGGCCAGCGAGAAATTAAAAACGCGGGCGTAAAAATATAACTCCGCCTCTAAAGCCCGCTTGATATTCGCCGCTTGTTTAAAACCGTGGCGCTCCTCGGCAAAGGTCACATAGGCCACCGGCAAGCCCTTGGCCCGCAAAGCCGCCACCATGGTTTCAGCCTGATTCGGCGGTACGACTTTATCTTCCAGTCCCTGAAAAAAGATAATCGGTGTATCTAAACGATCAATATGATGGATCGGCGAACGCTGGCGATATAAGTCACGCGCCGCCGGATACGGCCCCACCAGTTGATCCAAATAACGGGCTTCAAATTTATGGGTGTCGCGTGCCAGAGTTTCTAA
>SKOM01000282.1 GCA_007120095.1 Candidatus Competibacteraceae bacterium
AGGGTTGCGCACAGCACATACCGCGCTCGGGTCAGCACCTGGTCGTCATTGACCCCGAGTTGGCGAGCACGGGTATCAAATTCTTGAATCTCGCGAATCAACTGGGCATGCAGGCTGGCTGGATCAGCATGGCTGTGGGTATTTTTCAGTCCAGTGACCAAGGCCAGCAGTGCCGATGCGGCATTTTCCAGCGGATTGAGCCCTTGACGCTCAATGTGAATGTGGCGCCTGGACACCGGCACACTCGCTGGCGATGACGACACCGGCGCTTGTCCTAAGTGCGCACGTCCACCACCAGGTGTCGGTTTGAGTACCGTCGCCTCACTCTCGTCAAAGTCGGCAAAAGGATCATCTTGATTCACGTCACATCACCCTTTAATTGCCCAGAAGGCCATGTCCAAGCCTGGAAACTGCCCACCGACATGGAAGGCAAACCCTCCGGAATTCGCCATTTGCTTCCAGTGTTCGCTGTTACGCGCCAGTTCGAAATAACTGGTGCCCGCATGGTAAGGCATTTGCCGAGGCGCGACCGGTAACGCCCGTAATTCAATCCCCGGCAACGCCGAATTGACCAGTTGACGGATATGCTCGACCGGGCCAATTTTGATTTGCCGGGGGAATTGGCGCAGCAAGGTTTCTGCAGGCACATCAGCCTGCACGGCCAGAATAAATGTCGCGCTGGTCAGCAGGCTGCGATCCGTGATCGGCGAGACGTGGATGCCGTATTTGCGCTCTTGCAACGGCAATTGCATCGCACTTTGCTCCAGCACCATACTCAGTGACTGCCGCAGCTCCTGTATCAGCGGTCGGTAGGTAGTGCCAAGGTCATCGTGATCATATTGAGCAAACTCGGCAGGGCGTTTACTGCGGTGGGTGAACGTCGCCATCTCGCCCGCCAATTGCAGGCCGATCTGATACAGCGCTTCAGGATGCAAATCGGTCATTTTGGCCAAGTGGGCGAACCAGGGCTCGTAGCGATTCACGACTTGCAGCAACAGAAAATCAGCGATTTCTGCCACCCCGCCACGCCCAGAAGCCGTAACCCGGGCGGCCAGCGCCTCACCACGCTGATGCAGCAGGCCATGCAATTCATTGATAAAGCCCAGCAGCAAGGTGTTATTTTGGCAATCCAACATCGGCGGGATAAAGGCTTGATCCAACACCAAGCTTTGGTCGCTGCGTTTTTCAACCACTCGCGCCACTCCAAGGCCGGAATACTCACGCAAATCGCCGCGGCGCAATAAAAACCGCAAGCGGCGTTTGCCGATTTCGATGTGTACTCCGTTATCAAAACCCGCATTACTGTCGCGGGTTTCGTATTCCAGCGTGCGGTATCGGGTTACGGACTCCAGACCGGCATCGCGGTCGGCTTCGGCGGCACCGGGGCGACGCACCGGCAGCGCCATAATGATCTCGGTATCGCGAACCTCATCGCCAATGTCCAACGGCGGCGGCGGATCGTCCTCGTCGGGAATCAGCACAGGGGTACCGTCAGGCAAGCGGCCATAGGCGCTGACAATAGCAATTTTACCCAGACTCAGGGCTTCCTGATCCAGCACGAGCTCCTTAAACCCCCAGTCATAAGGCTGGAGATGATCACAGCGCCCGCGCACCAGGAACTCGTTGTAGCGATCCTGTTGCTGGAAATGTTGCGGTCGCAGGAACATACCCTCCGACCAGACCACTTTACTATTCCAAGACATATCAGCCTGTTTGTACGGTTTATTGTGAGATCAGCCCAGTGAGCGCAAGCTACTAGCGCTGACGTAATTTGTCCAGTTGCTTTTCATAGGCGACCGCAAATTCTTTGCTGAAGAGATCCTGGAAATCATCTTCAGCGCGTGCCGCCAATTTGCTATACAGCCGAGTAAAGGCATCCCAGTAACGCGCCTTGCGGCCACCGGCCATTAAATTGGCCAATCGCGAATACTCGCCTAATTCTTCTTCCAGAGTCACCGGATCAAACCGTTCCAATAACCGGGATAAAGCCGCTTGCATACCGGCAATCATCGCCAATTCATGGGCGCGAATATCTGCAAAGCCTTCGGCAATGGCGCGATCAGCGGTCATCCAGATATCGTCTTGGCGCCCCAGCATCGCTTTCATGGCCTCTTCAACGGTTGGCAGGATCTTTAAGGGATTATTCGCTACCGGACCGACCATGGTGCGTTCGATGCGAAATTCGTTCTTGATATTACTACGGGCGCGTAACAGTTCCAGCATGCCCTCAGCGGTTTGCCGGTACAGTTTGCCAAACTGTTCAACCAGTGCCACGACATCCACCCCCGGAGGTAAATCACTGGACTGCAAACCACAACCCCTTAAAAACGCAGCCAGTATAGGATCACCCTCCACCGGTGTGGTCACTGCCGGACTCAGCGGCGCTGTCACTGGAGCCGCAGGCGGCTCGGCTGTTGCAGGTGGGTGCTCTTCAGCCGCTGGCGGTTCGGGGGAAGGCTCGGGATCGGCAGGTTGTTCGACCGCCGATGGGGTTGGTTCGATGGACTCAATCGGCGGTGCCGCATCTAAGAACGCGAAGGGGTCACCCGCATCATCGACATTTTCAGGCGTTGTCTGCAACGGCGTGGCGGTTGTCGGCTCAGCCGGGGGGGCTGAGGATTTGAAGATTAAGGAATCTTCCCAGTCATCGGGTATGACTGACTCACCTTGCGCCGGGGGCGTTGTCACTGGCTCAGCCGGATCAGGTGGCGGTTCTGGAGCCACACCGGGCGCTTGAAAGAAGGCTTGCTCAGAAGGCAGGTGATCAAACTCAGCCGACTTGCGCCAGTCATCCTCGGCGGTTGCGTCGTCGGATTCGAGACCCAACGGATCAGTCGTGGGTGGTAACAAGGGGTCAGGTGCCGCAGCAGCAAAAGGGTCAGCAGCACGTTCACCTTGCCGGTTGTGCAGATCGAGCTGTTCGGTCTGTTCACCAAACAAACTATCAACGGCTCCTGCAGACGCACTAGCGGCCTGCCCCAGCGAGACTCGGAGTTCATAATCGCCGAGGGTCAGGGTATCTGCGTTAGACAATCGGGTGCTGTTGCCACGACCCAGCCGTTGTTCAGATTGATTGACGTATACACCGTTGGTGCTGGTATCGGTTAAGTAATAATCACCGTCACGATATTCCACCACACAGTGTTTTTTCGACAGTACCATCTCCGGATCGGCTAACACCCAGTCGTTATCCGGCCCACGACCGATGCTGCAACGCCCTTGGTCGAGTGTATACTCGCCGGACTGTCCGGGAGAAAGCCGTTGATAGCTGATTATACTCAATGTTAATGCCATTAGTCGGACTCACATCGTCTGTCGGTGAGGTCAGAATTGTCGGCAGGATTATGCCGCTTGACAAGCTGCTGTGTTAAACATAGTTGATTCAACCGCTGGCGACAATGGTTAAATCAGCTCATCGCTGCAATTTTAATTCTGCCCAAGCAGTTTACAGTCATTATTGTATGCGCTATTTTTAGGTGGCTATTAAAAGTTCGCTTTCGGCGCGTTATGGTTAATCAGCGTGCCACTGCGCATTATCTGTTGGCCACCTTATTTTTGAGAGACGTTCATGAGCCTTGACGTCGATGCATTGCTGCAACCGATTGCCGCCGATCTACCCTGTGGGGACAACCTCGAATATGACCCTGCATTCCAAGAACTCGAACGCACCGCAGTCGGCAAGCCTGAAACCCAATTCAGCGAAGCGGAACCCCCGGATTGGCGCCAAGTCCGCAACCAGGCCATGGAGGTCCTTAAACGCAGTCGCGACCTGCGAGCGATCACTTATCTTACTGAAAGCAGTTTGCGTCTGGGCAACTGGGAGGAGTTCCGCAATTGCCTGCACCTGATGCAGCAACTATTAGAAAAATACTGGGATTTTGTGCATCCCCAGTTGGATCCGGATGACGGCGACCCGACTTTCCGTGTTAACGCTGTATTGGCGCTATGCCACCCTGCTGGCATACTGGATACCCTGCGCAATGCACCGCTGGTCAGTTCGCGACTGGTCGGCCAGTTCAGCCTGCGCGATATCGAAATCGCCCAAGGTAAGTTGCAGATCCACCTACCTGACGACCAGCAACCTAAACTTGCCGAGATCACCGCCGCTTTCATGGATGTCGAGATCGACGCTCTGCAAAACACGGCAAATGCTTTGAGCGAAGCCGCCGAGCACAGCATCGGTATTGAACGAGTGATGACTGAACAACTGGGTGCCAGCCAGGCCCCTGATTTGAGCGCTCTCACCCACGAGTTACACAACGCTCACAGCATTATAGCCGAGCAACTTACCGCCCGCGGGGTCAATGTCGTCGCCGAGGAGTCCGAGGCCGTCCCACCCGAGGGTACCGGCTCGGGTGACGGCACGGCGGCTGCCCCCATCAGCGGTGCAATCAACAGCCGCGAGGATGTCAAACTCATGTTGGATAAAATCTGCGCCTATTACGTCCGCGCAGAACCTTCCAGTCCGGTGCCCATTTTGCTGCACCGTGCGAAACGATTGGTGGCTATGGATTTCATGGATATACTAAAAGACGTTGCACCGGATGCACTGGGCCCGGTGGAAAAACTGCGCGGCAAGACGGAGGACGAGTGATCTGTTCAATAGTTGCAACCGTTGCAGCGCATCATCCTATCACCCTGAAGTCATTTTAGAGAGGATCAGACCCATGGCACAAAGTAGCCAAAAGTTCATTCAGCGCAACCGCGCCCCGCGGGTACAAATTGAATACGATGTCGAGGTCTATGGGGCGGAGAAAAAAGTCCAGCTGCCTTTCGTGATGGGGGTGCTGGCTGATCTTTCCGGCCAACCGGCTGACCCACTCGACCCGGTCGCAGAGCGTAAATTCCTGGAAATCGATGTTGATAATTTTGATGACCGCATGAAATCCATGAAGCCTCGTGCGGCCATGCGGGTACCTAACACCCTGACCGGTGAAGGCGAATTAAGCATCGACTTGACCTTCGAAAGCATGGATGACTTCTCGCCCGCCGCTATTGCCCGGAAGGTCGAACCATTGCGCAAGTTACTAGAGGCGCGCTCGCAATTATCGAATCTCATGACCTATATGGATGGCAAAACCGGCGCCGAAGAGCTGATTAACAAGGTCTTGCAAGACCCTGCGCTGCTACAGGCGTTGGCTTCCTCACCCAAACCCGAGGATGGCCAATCTGAGGACGGACAATCTGAAGAACCTGCCGCTAAGGAGTAATCACTGATGTCTGAAGCCCAAACTCAACAGGCCTCGCCCGAAGGTCAAACCATTGACTTCAGCGAATTCGATGCGTTACTGCAAAAGGAGTTTAAACCCCGCTCCGATGCGGCCAAAGAGGCGGTCGAAAATGCGGTGAAGACCCTGGCCGAACAGGCACTGGTCGATACCGCTGTCATTTCTGACGATGTCCTTAAAACCATCGAATCGATCATTGCCGCCATCGACCAAAAACTCAGCGAACAGATTAACCATATTCTCCATCACCCTAATTTCCAACAGGTCGAAGGGGC
>SKOM01000212.1 GCA_007120095.1 Candidatus Competibacteraceae bacterium
CACGCTTCCTTCAGCCAGCCTGGCACGTCTGATCTCGCGAACCAGCCTTTTCATCATGGATTGGCGGTTGGACAGCCCGGTGAGGGGGTCAAAATAAGCCAGGCGGAAGATCCGATCAGCCGCTTGCTTGCGCTCAGTGATGTCGCGGGCAAGGAATATGAAGTGTGGGGGTTGACCATCGGCATGAGGCTTGCGTGATACGGAAAGTTCAAACCAGCGTGAGCCATCAGCAAACTCAATCTGAATCTCCTGGCCGGTCGAGTAACCGAGCGTATTAGCATCTTGCAAGGCTGACATGGCGATCTCAACCGCATCGGCGGGCAATACCTCGCTGATGGTGCGACCGAGAAACTGTTCGGGTGCAGACGCCAACAAAGCCTGGTCACGGCAGTGATAATTGATATAACGGCCTTCATGATCGACCTCAAACAGCAGATCCGGGATCGCATCCAGGGTGGCCTGCAACTGGGCCTTAGCCGCTAAGGTTTCAAGTTCCTGCAATTTCCTCTCGGTGGAATCCTGAACCGTGCCAACAGCCCGCCTCGGTAAACCTTTAATACTGAATTCCAGTTCAGCCTGCTCCAGAACCCAGTGTACCTCATCGTCAACAATGATCCGGTGCTCGATTTGATACTTCGCACCGGCCTGTGCAGCTTGCCATGCCTGGTGCACAGCGTCGCGGTCTTCGGGATACACGCGGCTCAGGAAAAAAGAGTAGTTCACCGGCGTCCCCTTGGCAACACTGAATATTCGGTAGGTTTCCGCCGACCACTCCAATTGATCAGTAGAAAAGTCGAAGTACCAACTGCCCATATTGGCAACCACCTGAGCCTGGCGTAAGCGCGTAGCATTCTCCCTCAAAGCTCTTTCGGCTTCTTTGCGTTGCGTGATATCGCGTACCAGACACAGTGCCTCGCGATCATCCAGCGCAATGACCCGACTCTCATAATACCGGGCGCAATTCCCGTCACCGTCGAGTTCATACTCGAGCGGGTGCACCGCGCCGTCTGCACGCGACCGCACCATGGCGTCCTGATAGGCGGCGGCAACCTCAGAAGAAAAGCTATTTTCCAAAGAAATTCCTGGTCGCAGACTGCTGCCCCCGGTTGTAATCTGTCCGGCGCGAACATCCAGCACCACGCCATCACTGCTCAAACGGAGCATAAGATCAGGGATTGCACTCAGAATCGCCTCATTGCGTGCATTGGCACGGTGCAGCGCGAGCCGCGTCTTATAGGCGCGCCAGATATACATCACCCGATGGCCGACGAGATTCCAGCTTAAAGGCTTGGCGAGAAAATCAGTTGCGCCGACGTCAAACGCCCGCTGGATAGATTCTGTATCATCCATGCCCGTGACCATGACGATAGGGAAGTCCTCACTGAAGTCGCGTCGCAGCTCAGCGCACACCTCAAAACCGTTTTTGCCCGGCATCTCAACATCCAGTAACACCATGTCAAAGACCTGCTCGCGGAATAGCCGCAGCGCTTCTTCCCCATCGCCCGCCAAGATCGTGGCGAAACCGACCTTGGTCAGCGCTGCACGCATCAACAGACGGGCGGTCGCATCGTCATCAACAATCAGGATTCTAATCGCTTCAGTGGTCATGCCGCATGCACCTGTTCTTGTAACTCGGTTCGAACCCGACCATACTCTTTCTGCATCGTTTCGAGCAAAGATCGGGCATCGGTCATGCGGCCCTCACGACCACAGAGTTCCAACTCCCGAAACATGGCGGAAAGCCCCTGCGCTCCAACATTAGCCGAACTGGATTTCAGGGAGTGTGCAGCAACACGCAGATTCTCGGTGTCGTTAGCCACAATCGCCTCTTCGATTTGTGTGACAGTTTCGCCAGCCATGTCCAGAAAGGCTACGATGACCTGTCTAAGCAAATCCGTGCCGCCATCGGGGTCGAGTTCGCGCAGTTGATCGAGTATTTTGGTATCAATCACGGCTTCCTGCTCCTGCCGCTGATCTGTTTCGGAAACGTCCAGTGCAGATTTACGGGTGGAAGCTGATTGGCTGTAGGCACTGCTCGCCCCTAACCAGCGCGACAGGGTGGTTCGGAGTTGCGCCAGAGAATAAGGCTTGGCCAGATAATCATCCATGCCCGCTGCGACACAACGGTCGCGATCACCTTCCATGGCATTAGCGGTCAGTGCAACAATGGGCAGGCGTTTTGGTTGATTCATTTCGCGCTTGCGAATCGCTGCAGTCGCCTGGTATCCATCTAGGACGGGCATCTGGCAATCCATCAGCACCAGGTCAAAATCTTCAGTGCGCAGCAGTGCCAGGGCCTCTTCTCCGTTTGCGGCTACGCGCGCCTGCGCACCTAAGTTAGCTAACATGGCCTTACCCACTTCCTGATTCACCATATTGTCCTCGACCAGCAGTACATACGCCGACAGGTGAGCAAAGGCTGCGGGTTGCGGCTCTGATACCGCCTGACGAATCTCCGACAAATCCGTGACCGCATCCACCAGCACGCTGCTGATCACGTCCAGCAGTTCTGACTGGCGAATCGGCTTATTGACGCAGCGCAGAATACCGGCCTGGCTACGCTCCTTGACTCCACCGGCATAATGGGCTGAGGTCAGCATGATCAGCCGTGTGTCTGCAAACTCGGATCGGCGCTGAATGTGCTGCGCCAGTTGCAAACCATCCATCTCCGGCATGTGCATGTCCAGAATGGCGAGGTCAAAAGGTTTGGTCTCTTCCACCGCCTGTGCCATAGCCATTAGCGCTTGTGCCCCGCTCTCGACAGTAGTGACCTGGAGCTGCCAACCGCCAAGCTGGCGTTCGAGAATTTCCAGATTGGTCTGGTTGTCGTCCACCACCAGCACCCGTTTGCCGACGAGCAGACCCAACGCGCTGCTCCTGCTCTGCGGAACCGTGCGCGCTTTGTGCAGGGTCAGATCAATGTGAAATATGGATCCTTTTCCGGGAGTGCTGTCCAAGGTGATCCGCCCGCCCATCAGTTCGACCAGGCGCTTGCAGATAGTTAATCCCAGACCGGTACCACCGAAGCGACGTGTGGTGGAACCGTCGGCCTGAGAAAAATGCTCGAAGACTTTTTCCTGCGCCTCGGGAGCAATACCAACACCTGTGTCTTGCACCGACAGTTTGATCCGGGCACGATCGGTGTTCTCCTCCAGGATTCGCGCCCGCAGAATCACTTCGCCCTGATCCGTGAACTTGATGGCATTACCAAGCAGATTGGCCAAGACCTGGCGCAAGCGGAAGGGGTCGCCCTGAAGCAGGATCGGCATCTGCGGCGGCGAGAGTTCGACCAGCAGTTCCAGGCCCTTCTCTTCACTTTGCTGGGCGAACATATTCGCGGTATCCGCGAGCATCTCGCCAAGGTCGAAGTCCACTGACTCCAGATCCATGTGACCGGATTCAATTTTCGAAAAGTCCAGAATATCGTTAATAATACCCAGCAAATGACTCCCTGAGCGCAACGTGGCAGTGGCGTAATGCCGCTGTGTTTTATCCAGCTCAGTTGCCAGCAGCAGCTCGGTCATACCCAGCACACCGTTCATCGGGGTGCGGATCTCGTGACTCATGGTCGCCAGGAATTCGCTTTTAGCCCGACTGGCGGCCTCGGCAGCCTCCTTGGCCCGAAGCAGTTCGCTGGTACGCAGATCCACTTGTTCCTCAAGATGTTCGCGATGAGCGATAAGACGTGCGTCACGATCCTGAATCTGTTGCAGCATGTCGTTAAAGGCTCTGGATAAGGTGTTCAGCTCAAGGACGTCGCCCTGACTCGCCCGGACGGTGAAATCAGCATCGCGCGTCACCCTAGAGGTCAGGGCAGTAAGCTGGGAGAGAGGCCGCAACACCTGTAAACTCAGACGGTCTAGGAGCAGCCGGGTTGTGATCAACGCCAGCCCGACAGCCAGCAGCATGACCAATAGTAAACTCGCTAGGGAAACATACAGCGGTTGTAAATTCACCCGCAGGTACAACGCTCCCAAAGTTTGGTCATCCAAGGTGATAGGGTGAATTAACTGGACGGCACGCCATCCAAAGCTCGATTGCTCCTGTAGTGAATCTACATGGCCTGGCGGCGGCGAACCACTCGACAGGTATTGCGCAAACATTTGCCCGTCATCTTTATAGATGCTGGCAACTTGCACCGCAGGCGAATGGCGCAGCGACTCAAGCAACCTGGCGGCGGCAGCCGAATCCTCAAACGCCAGACTGGCACTGGCGTTGTCTGCCAGCACCATGGCCGTCACCCGGTTGGTCTCCAAAAGCGTCATTAGGCTGGCGGTGAAACCGCTGACCAGTGCAATCAGAGCCACAATGCCCAGCGCCACAGCTAAAGTGGTCTGGTTGACTGAACGGAGCCGATCCGCAAGCGGATAAACGCGCACGGCTTGCCGCGCACGCAACTCACCTGAAGATTGCAGAGCGTTGTCGGTTTTGTAAATCATTAGCTCCCTTTTGCAGCCCACCGGGTCGATATCATTGTTCTTAAACCGGCAATTAATTAAATTTATTTATTTTATACAAAACAAGCGGATATCAGGTGAGGTTTTTTGAGACATAAAGTCGCAGTCACCCAACACGCATGATGTCACTTGGCATTCATAATCTATTAGCAAATAACAGGCCAGAGCAAACCGGCAACCGTTTTCCGACCGCAAATCAGTAGTTAAAAATAATATATAACAACAATTTAAACCCATAGAGGTTTGTTTCCGGATCAATGATGGTTGTGACCAAATGCGTCAACACAGCGCAGAAAACGCATGTCAAAAACTTGCCACTCGTCCAAGGCTAAATAGGAGATGGTATACGAAGATATAGCCATTTAACGAACTATCCGAACATTGGAACAGTGCCCTCGATGGGCGGCAACGGATGAAATATAGGCTGCATGGGCGGTTCGCGAACCGCCCCTACACAAAGATAATGAGGGCAAACGACTATTTCGTATCTGGAAAACAGAGCGGATGGCTATAGTCGGCAAACGGTCTTGGAGCGCCAGACGTTCGACACCTGACTACCGCTGGCGGCTGCGCGAACGCCGGGCATGGGCAGCAGCCCTCTCGGCTGGCAGGCGCAGCGCCATCTCACCGGGCAGCTCGGACTGCAAAAATACCCGCCGAAAACGGATGGTGCGCCCGTCTTTGACAAACTCATCGTCGGCCAACTGGATTCGGCCGGTCATGGCCACAGCCGTCAGCAGGGTTTCGAAGGCACGGCGCTCCAGGCTGGCACCGAGTTGCTGATGTAATTGACGGGTAGTTTGCCCGTCACGCTGTCTTAAAGCGGCTAATAACGCTTGAACCAAACGCTGCTCACTGGCATCGGCCGGACGCCATTGGCGAACCTGACAGGCCAGCGGAGCGCAGTGGTCACACACTCCGCAAGGCTTGCCGCTGTCGGCCTGAGCGCCGAAATGCGCAACCAGCGCCAGCATCCGGCAGCCACCCCCACGGGCAAATTCCAG
>SKOM01000096.1 GCA_007120095.1 Candidatus Competibacteraceae bacterium
GGAGCGTGGGAACGATAATAAAATCCTATACATGCAAATCATTCCCACGCTCCAGCGCGGGAATGCCGGGCCTGCCGCTCCAGGCGGTTTGCTGGTGCGAAACCGCCCAAGGCGTAATCCAAGGAGTGGCTCATCACCCTGGCCGTCTACTGCAATGAGCCGACGGTTACGGTTATACTTTCAATCCCAAACTGATACAGGAGGACGCGAACCGGGCCGCGTGATCGTGCTGCGCACGCTGCGCTATCCCTCCCCGCCTTGAAGACCGGGGGTTTTTCGCGTAAACTGATGAACTTAAAACGTGACCACTACACCCCAGCACAGTCCCGGCAACGCCTCGGTCTGCTCTTGGGCTTGTGTCTCGCACTGATGGCGAGCCTCGGCCTGTCCAGATTAGGGCTGGCTGATATACAGCGCGGCACCGAACTCGCCCAGCGGATTTATGATCGCCCCGACGGCACTGATCAGGTGACTTACGGCACCATGACCCTCACCGAGCCAGGGCGTTCACCGCGTCGTCGAGAACTCTATACCTTCGAGCTTGAGGCTGCTGTCGGAGAAATTTACACTCTGATTCGCTTTGTCTCCCCGGCTGATATTGAAAACACGGGGCTACTCACCCGCGATTATCCCGACGGATCCACGGATCAATGGGTGTACCTGCCTGCCCTCGACCGGGCACGCCGAATCGCCGCAGACCGCAAAGGTGGCCGCTTTGTAGGTTCGGATCTGTTCTTTGAGGATCTGCAGGATCGTAAGGTCGACATGGATCAGCACCGCCATCTCGGCACGGACATGTTGCATGATGTCCCGGTCGAACGGCTGGAAAGTATTCCGACCGACCCGAGTAACTCAGTCTACAGCAAACGGTTGAGTTGGATTCACACCGACACCCTGATCCCGCTGCGCATTGACTTGTTCTCACCCGGCCACGACGAACCCATTAAACGGCTGGAGGTTCACCGTATTGAACCTGTGCAGGGCTATTGGACGGTGATGGACAGCACCATGACCGATCTGACCAGCGGTCATCACACCCGCATGACCGTGGAACGCGTCCGCTATGATCAAGGTTTGCCCGACGCCCTGTTCAGCCAGCAGACACTCACCGACCCCGCGAGGGAACGTGCTTATCGTCCATGAACCGGTCAACTACCTCCGCCTTTACCCAGACGTTCCCACGCGGGAGCGTGGAACGATAATAAGACGATATAGCCATTTGATAAACTATCCGAACATTACAACAGTGCCTCCATGGGCGACAGCGGATGGAATATAGGCTGTAGGGGCGGTTCGCGAACCGCCCCTACACCACGATCATCAGGGCGAACGACTCTTTCATGTCTGGACAACAGAGCGAATGGCGATAAGCAGCATTTGTAATCACTACCTGACCTATACGCCACCGCTGGATAACTGAGCCAATGACCCTCTCACACCTGCCCCTGCGTTTGCCCCATTGGCTGGCGCTGATGATGCTGCTGAGCCTGCAACTGATCGCCGCCGGACTGCTTCCGCAGCTACACATTAATAATGCGCCCGAGGTGTATTTCCCGCAAAATGCTCCAGCGGTGCAGTTTGAAACCGGGTTGCGGGCGGAATTCCCCTCCGATGAGATGCTGATCGCTTTGTTCGAAGGTGATACGGTGCTCGAACTCGATTTTCTCCAGCGGCTGCAAGCGCTGGCCCGGGGGCTCGCCCTTGAGCCGGATGTCGACCGTGTGCTCAGTCTGCCGACCTTCGACACGATTCGCGGTACGGCTGACGGCTTTAGCGTCGAAGCGCTGCTCGATTCGGCGCTGGCCGAAGAACTCAGCATGGAACAACGCCGCGAGCGGGTTTTACAGGATCGCTTCGCACCGGGGTTACTGGTGTCTCAGCAGGCTGATGCCGTAGCGCTTGGCGTGCGTCCGGTGGCTATGGACAGCAGTGTGCAACGGCTGGCACTGGAGCGCACGGTGCGGGAGGCGATTACCGACGCCGGCCTCGAACCGCAATTGACGGCGATCAGCGGCCAACTCCCCCTCGATGTCGCCCAGGTGCGGGCGATGATGCGTGACAGTCTGGTGTTTATTCCCGGCACCCTCGCCATCGGTATGCTCCTGCTCTGGTGGTTGTTCCGCCGCTGGCTGGTGCTGGTCGCTGCCGCTTTGGTCATCGGCGCGACCATTAATATCAGCTTGGGGCTGATGATTGTTATCGGCAAACCTTATACCTTGATCTCGGCCATTTTGCCGCCGTTATTATCGGCGCTAAGCATTGCCCTGTTGATCCATTGGTTTAATGCCCTCAGCCACGCCGCACAGCTTGGTCTCAGCGGACGCGAGCGGGTGCAACGCGCATTGGAGTGGGTGGCCCGCCCGGCGTTTTTCACCGCCCTGTCCACCAGCGTGGGTCTGGCCTCTTTGAGCTTCAGCCCGATTCAGCCGGTGGCGACATTCGGCTGGGTTGCGGCTGCGGGGGTAGGCGCGCTGTTCGTCGTGACCATTGGGCTGCTGCCGACGCTGTTTGTGCGCTGGGATCGCGGCGTCTGGCCGAATCGTCGCCAGGGCATTGGCCGGTTACAGCGTGTGATCAGCGGTCTGAGTGTGCTGGGGATGCGCCGCGCCCCTTGGGTGGTGGGTATCAGCATAATATTGTTTGTATTTTTGGTGCCGCAGATTTTTAAGATTAAAACCGAGACCGATATATTCGAATTTTTCAAAGACCAGCATCCGATTACTCTGTCCACCGAGCGCATTCACGAGCGGTTGACCGGCGTCACTACTCTCGACATGGTGCTGGATGCCGAGGGCCGCGACAGTTTGATGGACCCGGTGCGTTTGCAGGCCATCCGCGAATTCACTGACTGGCTGGAAGCGCGTCCGGAGATCGACCGCGCCATGTCGGTGGCGGATTTAATCGAGGAGATGCACTGGGCGTTTAATGAAGAACAGCCCGAGTTCCGGCGTATTCCCGATAGCGGGCCGCTGATCGCCCAATATCTGCTGCTCTACGACGGCGATGAGTTGCATGAGCTGGTCAACCGCGAATTTGACCGCACCCGGATTATGTTGAACTTGAATATCCACGGGGCGCGGGCGATTAATCAAGTGATGGATGCCATTGAGGCGCAGATCGCCCAACAGCCGGTGGCGGATATGACGGTCACGATTGCCGGTTATGGGCGCTTATTCGCTGATCAGGAACAACTGATGATCTCAGGTCAGATCCGCAGTCTGCTATCGGCGGTGGTGCTGATTTCGCTGCTGATGCTGCTGACCTGGCGCTCGGTAGCGCGGGCGGGGTTGAGTATGATTCCGAATTTAGCCCCCGTGGTGGTGGTGTTCGCCACTATGGGACTGCTAGGGATCTGGCTGGATATGGCCACGGCGATGATTGCCAGTGTCACCGTCGGGATTGCGGTCGATGATACGATTCATCTGCTCAACGGCTATTGGCGGCGACGACGCCTGGGTGCGCCCCATGTCAGCGCCTTAGTACGGACTTACCATACCGAAGGCCGGGCGATTGTCGCCACAACTTTGCTGCTGTGCGCTCAATTTATGTTACTGGGGCTTTCGCCGTTTATTCCGACGATTGAATTCGGTCTGCTGACCGCATTGGGTTTATTTTCAGCACTGGTGCTGGATTTGCTGCTGCTGCCGGCCTTATTGACGCTGATTAATCAGCGCCGACGGACGGAGGTTTGAAGGTGTTGGTGCCGGGGGCGAGAATCGAACTCGCACTCTGTTGCCAGAACCGGATTTTGAGTCCGGCGCGTCTACCTATTCCGCCACCCCGGCCGGGTGGAGTTACAGTATCGAAAATTTAGCGCGTTTACGCAAGCCCCTTCAGACATTAAGGTGCGATTGATTTCAGGACAGCTCAGTGGTAATGCCGACGCGCTACTGGGTTCACCGGCTCGCCCGCAAGCACCGCCAGCGCCTGGTGCTTGAGCAGGCGGACATGGCGCCGCTTGACCTCGATCAGCTCCTGGTCTTGGAACCGGGCCAGTAACCGGCTGACCGTTTCCAAAGCCAAACCGAGATAATTGCCGATATCATGCCGCGACATGCTGAGATTGAATTCTTCAGCAGAATAGCCACGATCAGCAAACCGGCGCGACAAATGCAGTAAGAAATTGGCTAAGCGTTGTTCGGCACTTTTACGCCCGAGTAACTGCAACATAGCGTAGTCACGGGCGATCTCGCGAGCGTAAATACGGTGCAGTCGCTGCTGTAATATCGGCTGGGCCACGCACAGTTGTTCGAGTTTTTTAAATTTAACCTCGCAGATGCTGCTGGTTTCTAAAGCGACAGCGGAACACTCATGCACGCCCCGATCGATGGCTTCCAGACCCAACAGCTCGCCGGGCAGGTAAAACCCCATCACCTGCTCTTCGCCATTATCAATCAAGCTGTATACTTTCACTGAGCCGGAGCGCACCGCATACAAGCGCTGAAAGGACTCACCGATCTCAAATAATGATTGGCCACGATTCACCACCCGATTGCGCAGCACTTCGTTTTCCAGCCGCGATTTCAGACCTGTATCGAGGTTTTTACACAGACAGTTCAGAGCCATACTGCACGCTGAACAGGTGCAGTCAACAGCTTCCACAGGGGGAATCACATCAGCGGGGTAGGACTGTGACATGTGCAACCTCTTGGCCCGATCAACGGGTGTCTGTTTTAGTTGACACGGCCATTGTGCCCAACCTCAGACGGGTAGACTATCCGCAATAGCACGTAATGTGATCTCGGAAATTACGTACCGATTGCCGCACTGCGGCAAAACACTGCAAATGCTGTATAGTAACATCGGCAACTTAAATTTATCCACTTGGATCAGGAGCCACCATGAACCGTGATGCCTTGCGAGAACATCTCAAAAACCATGATTTTTTCGCCAGTCTGGACAGCGAGTACCATTATTTGGATTTCATCGTAGACTGTGCAGAAACGTTGACGTTGGACAACAACGATGTGCTGTTTCGATACGGTAACCCGGCCGATCATTTCTATCTGCTGGTCAGCGGGCGGATCACCGTCGAAGTGGCGGCCATTGCAGGGCCGCCGCTGGAGCTCCAGGATCTGAGTGCCGGCGCCATCCTGGGCTGGTCATGGTTAATCCCACCGTATTCATGGCATTTCCAGGCGCGCGCCGTAGAGCCGACCGAGCTCATTCGCTTCGATGGCAAAACCATCCGTGAACGCTGTGAAACCGATCCGCGTTTTGGCTATGAACTGCTGAAGCGCTTCTCCAGCCTGATGTCGGAACGTCTGAGTTTTGCCCGGCAGCGCATGATGGAGGAGTGGGTACCGCCGGGTTTTGCCTGAGCGCCTAGTGTTTGTTCACAACCAACCGCATTAGCACCAAATTATGCCCTTCGGGATGCGGTTCACGGACAAACCCAAGTTTGGTACACAAGCTCAGCATGGCCTGGTTTTCGTTGAGCACCGAA
>SKOM01000072.1 GCA_007120095.1 Candidatus Competibacteraceae bacterium
TAGCCCAGATGGTGATAGCGTTGTTGATGGTTGTTACAGCCATCATCGCTGCAAGTCTTTTCATGCGTCGGATTCACGGGGTGCAGTCTCGTCTGGGTAGTGAGTTCCGTGTGATCAGCGGTATATCCCTGGGCGCTCGGGAACGGCTGGTATTAGTGCAAGTCGGCGATAAGCAATTGCTGATTGGAGTTGCGCCAGGCCATATTCAGACCTTGTACGTCCTGGACGAACCGCTTGCGACCGGCGGTCGGGATGGTCAAGCCGATGCGCTGTCTGCCAACACGCCTTTTGCACGGACACTGCGCTCGCTGGTGCAGGGTAAGCGGCAATGAGGCTATCCCTGCGGCTGCTGGGTTTGCCTGTGGTGCTTGGCATGGTGGCAGTCCAGCCCGCCTGGGGGCAGATGGGTTTGGAGGTCATCAATGTTACCACCGATCCCGATGGCACCCAGACGTACTCAGTCACTCTGCAAATCCTACTGTTGCTGACGCTGCTGAGTCTGCTGCCATCCGCATTAGTCATGTTGACCGCTTTCACGCGGATTATCATTGTGCTGGGTTTATTGCGCCAGGGTATGGGGACATCCCAGACCCCATCGAATCAAATTCTTATAGGACTCGCCCTGTTTTTAACCCTGTTCGTTATGACCCCGGTGTTCGATGAGATGTACATTGTGGCTGTTGAGCCATATATAGCCGAGGAGTTGAGTGCAGAGCAGGCCGTGCTGGAGGCGACGGGGCCGCTGCGGGAATTTATGCTGGCGCAGACACGGGAAAGTGATTTAGCCATGTTTGCCCGTATCAGTGGGCATGATGGCTTTGAGAGTCCCGATGATGTGCCGTTCAGCTTGCTGGTACCTTCATTCATTATCAGCGAAGTGAAAACAGGGTTTCAAATCGGGTTTTTGATCTTGATTCCTTTTTTAATCATTGATCTGGTTGTCGCCAGTGTATTGATGTCAATGGGCATGATGATGTTATCTCCTTTAATTATCTCGCTGCCGTTCAAAGTGATGTTGTTTGTGCTGGTGGATGGCTGGGCGTTGATTATGGGCACATTGGCATCAAGTTTCTTCATCTAGATTGAGTGCGAGGGTACGATGAGTCCTGAAATGGTGATTGATGTAGGTCGCGAGGCGTTAACGGTCATTGTGTTGTTGTGCGCACCGGTATTGCTGACCGCCCTGGCGATCGGGGTGGCGGTGGGGATGATTCAGGCGGCAACCAGCATCCAGGAGATGACGCTGACCTTTATTCCCAAGCTCATGGGGATGTTCGCGGCATTGCTGATTACAGGCCAGTGGATGCTGGGCCTGGTAGTGGATTACACCATACGATTATATAACAGCATTCCAGGCATGATTGGCTAGCTGAATCTGGCCGTTATCCATAAGCGGAACAGTCGGCTATATGCAGTTCACCACCGCTGAAATTACCGCTTGGGTCGGTTCGTTTTTGTGGCCATTCATCCGTATCGGTGCGATGTTGATTGCTGCTCCTCTGTTTGGTGCCGGGGCGGTCACCGTACGCATCCGCCTGGCGTTTGCCTTACTATTGGCTCTGCTGGTTGCGCCATTGATTCCCACCCCGCCGGCGGTGGAGCCTTTGAGTTTGAATGGATTAATGATTGCCATCCAGCAGGTGATGATCGGCCTGGTACTGGGTTTTGCGATACAAATGGTTTTCAGTGCGCTTAACCAGGCGGGTGAAAATATAGCACGCGCCATGGGTCTGGGTTTTGCTTCCATGGTTGATCCGCAACAGGGCGTGCAAGTACCGGCTTTGTCATCTTATTTGGTCATGATGACGACCCTGATGTTTGTGGCGCTGAACGGTCATATCGCTCTCATTGAATTGACTCTGGTCAGTTTCCATACTCTGCCGATTGCGGCAGACGGTCTGACCCGAGAGGATTTTTGGAACTTGGTAAACTGGGGCAGTGTGATGTACATGTACGCTCTGTTAGTCGCTTTACCTGCCGTAACCTCCTTATTGGTCGTCAGTATTGCCTTGGGGGTAATCTCCAGGGCCGCGCCACAACTTAATATTTTCGCGGTGGGTTTCCCGGTTAAAATCCTGTTGGGTTTTATCCTGCTCATACCCACACTCCCTGTGTTATTGGCGCAGTTTATTGATTTATTAATGGAAGCTTTTGAGCTTATGAATCAGATCACCCAGCAATAGTGCCATGTCCGATACTTCCCAGGAAAAAAGCGAACAACCCACCGCCAAACGCAAGCAAAAGGCGCGCGATAAGGGCCAGATTGCCAGCTCTAAAGAGTTGAACACCACCTTGATACTTTTGGTGGCCTCGGGCTCTTTGCTGGTGCTTGGGGCGGGTATTGTTGAACGTTTGCGGGCTATTCTCGATGAGAGCTTCACCCTGGAGCGAGCCATTGTGTTCGATCCGAGCATGCTGTATGCCTTATTGCAACTGCGTATGACCGAGGCTTTGTTGACCTTGGTGCCGCTGTTCGCCATCTTGGTCGTCGCTGCGCTGATCGGGCCGATATCCTTAGGGGCAGGGCCTATCGCCAAACAAAAGCTGGTTCCCAAATTCAGCAATCTCAATCCCATTTCAGGGCTGAAGCGGATTTTCTCCTCGCGTGGATTGATGGAGTTAGGCAAGGCGCTTGCGAAATTCATGCTGGTGGCTCCGATTGCCTTCGCGCTGCTGTGGCAATTATCGGGTTTCCTATTAGGTTTAGGTTATCAGCCCCTGGAACAAGGTCTGAGGCAGGCGGGTTATATTCTGGCCTGGGCGTTTTTGCTGTTATCGGCCACGCTGATTTTGATCGCCTTGGTCGATGTGCCTTTCCAAATCTGGAAACACCAAAAAGACTTGCGGATGACCAAGCAGGAGGTCAAGGATGAAAACAAGGACACCGAGGGTAAACCCGAAGTCAAACGCAAAATTCGTCAAGTGCAGTTTGAGATGTCACAACGCAGGATGATGGCGCAAGTGCCTCAGGCCGGTGTCGTGGTCACCAACCCTACGCATTTCGCCGTAGCCTTGAAGTATGACCAGGAGGGGATGCGAGCGCCTAAGGTGGTTGCGAAAGGCATGAATCTGATCGCTGATGAAATCCGCACCCGTGCTGAAGATGCTAAAGTGCCTGTGTTTGCAGCCCCACCACTGGCTCGGGCATTGTATTACAGTACCCCTCTGGATCAGGAAATACCGGCCGGTTTGTATGTGGCTGTGGCGCAGGTTTTGGCCTATGTCTACAAGTTACGCACCGCCGAGACGGAAAATTACCCCCCTGAACCACCGACAGATTTACCGGTTCCGGACGAACTGCTGCGGGGTACGCCGCCTTGAGCATAAGCCGATGAACGTATGGCTGGATAGGCTCAAAAATGCGGGCAGCGGTGGTGTCGCCACACCGCTACTGCTTGTTGGCTTGTTGAGCATGTTGATTCTGCCACTGCCGCCGTTGGCATTGGATGTGTTGTTCACCTTCAATATTGCCTTGTCGCTGGTGGTATTGCTGGTGGCTGTCTACACGCTCCGACCGATGGAGTTTGAGGTCTTTCCCACCGTACTGCTGGTGGCCACCCTGCTGCGCTTGGCGCTGAATGTGGCTTCAACACGGGTGATTCTGCTTAATGGCCATACCGGCACTGATGCCGGTGGTAATGTGATCCAGGCGTTTGGCAGTTTTGTGGTTGGTGGTAATTATGCCGTCGGCCTTGTGGTGTTCACTATTTTGGTGATCATCAATTTTGTGGTGGTGACCAAGGGTGCTGGACGGGTTTCGGAGGTCAGCGCCCGGTTTACCCTGGATGCGATGCCGGGCAAACAAATGGCGATTGACGCCGATCTCAACGCAGGACTGATCGCCCAGGACGAGGCGCGACAGCGGCGCGAGGAGATTGCCCGAGAGGCGGATTTTTACGGCTCCATGGACGGTGCTAGTAAATTTGTTCGCGGCGATGCGATTGCCGGCATTCTGATTCTGGTCATCAATATCATTGGTGGGCTGATCATCGGAACGCTGCAACACTCCATGAGCCTGGGTGATGCGGCGACTAATTATGTGCTGTTGACCATCGGTGACGGGCTGGTGGCGCAGATTCCTTCGTTACTGTTGTCCACAGCAACCGCCATTATTGTGACGCGGGTGTCCTCTTCTCAGGACATGGGCAAACAGGTATTCCAGCAGATGTTTTCCACCCCGCGGGCTTTGTATGTTGCCGCTGGTGTGGTGGCCTCATTGGGTTTAGTACCGGGCATGCCCAATCTGGTCTTTCTATCGCTGGCGATCTTAATGGCCTCCAGTGCTTATCTGATGTCGCAGCGGCAAACCGCCGAAGTGCTTACGGCCAAACCCGATGCGACCGCTGAAGTATTGCCACCGACGAGTCCGGAGGCAAAGGAGTTATCTTGGGACGATGTGTCGCCGCTGGATTTAGTCGGACTGGAAGTCGGTTATCGGCTGATTCCGCTCGTCGATAAAAATCAAGGTGGACAACTGATGGGGCGAATTAAAGGTGTGCGGCGTAAATTATCTCAAGAACTTGGCTTTTTGATTCAGCCTGTGCATATTCGCGACAATCTGGATTTGGGGCCTAACCAGTACCGTATCGCCCTGATGGGGGTTACGGTGGGCGAAGATGAGGTATTCCCGGAACAAGATCTGGCGATTAATCCCGGTCGGGTATTTGGTGAAATTAACGGCACACCGACTAAGGATCCGACCTTCGGTCTGGATGCGGTCTGGATTGACCCCAATCTGCGCGAACAAGCTCAAGGGTTAGGCTATACCGTAGTCGATGCCAGTACGGTGGTGGCAACCCATTTATCGCAATTGTTGAAAGATCATGCCCATGAATTGCTGGGTCATGAGGAAGTTCAGCACATGCTGGACTTGCTGGGACGCCAGTCGCCGAAATTGGTGGAAACCTTGGTACCCAAGTTGCCCAGCCTTAGTGTGGTGCTGAAGGTGATGCAAAACCTGCTGGCGGAACAGGTGGCCATACGGGATTTACGCACCATTGCCGAAACCTTGGCGGAGCACGGTGCCCGGAGTCAGGATCCTGCCGTCCTCACGGCCGCGGTACGAGCCGCCTTGGCGCGTTCCATTGTGCAAGGTATTGTGGGCACTGCACCTGAATTGCCTTTGATCGCCTTGGATCCCTCGTTGGAACAAATATTGCAGAAATCTTCTCAAGGCGCTGGAGGTAGCGGTCTGGGGATCGAGCCTGGGTTGGCGGAGCGACTGCAAAAATCCATCGCCGAGGCAGCTCAGCGCCAAGAAATGGCAGGTGAACCTGCCGTAGTGGTGGTGTCTCCCGACATCCGTCCCTGGATAGCGCGTTGGCTGCGATCCACTGTGAGGGGGTTGCATGTGCTGGCCTATACGGAAATTCCAGATA
>SKOM01000030.1 GCA_007120095.1 Candidatus Competibacteraceae bacterium
ATCCTGACTGAGCAACATGGCCAGCGCATTGCCGTGATCGAAAACGAATTCGGTGAGATTGGCATTGATCACGCTCTGGTGATTAACGCCGACGAAGAAATCTTCGAGATGAATAACGGCTGCATCTGTTGCACAGTGCGCGGCGATCTGATCCGGATCCTCGGGCGATTGGTGCAACGCCGCCACCGCTTTGACCGAGTGATTATCGAAACGACCGGCATGGCTGATCCGGGGCCGGTGGCACAGACGTTTTTCGTCGATGATGACATTCGCGAGCAATTTACCTTGGATGCCATCATTACCTTGGTGGACAGCCATCATGTCGAGCACCACCTAGAAGACAGCGATGAGGTGCGTGCTCAGATTGCGTTTGCTGATGTGTTATTGCTCAACAAAATCGACCTAGTCGATGACCAACGCCTGCAACGACTGGAACAGCGGTTGCAGGCGATGAACGGGATGGCGCAGTTGCACCGTACCGAATTAGCCAGCATTCCACTGGAGCGCATATTAGCCATCGGTGGGTTTGATCTGCAACGGGCTCTGACGGCAAACCCCGAGTTTCTCAAACCGGAATATCACTTCGAATGGGCCGGCGCTTTCCAGCTCACTGCCGGTAATTACACCCTCAGCATCGATACCGGCCCCGATCCCAGTCTCGGATTCGTGCTCATGCCACTGCCTGCGGCCACTCAGGACAGTCTGCAACAGGCCGCTGAGCAAGTCTATAGGCGGTTTTCGCAAACCCCGGAACCGTTAACCCGAGGCGCAGTAGTCGCCACGGGGTCAACTTACTGGGAGCTTCAGCCTCAATCCCAGGTCAAGGTACACTTAAGCCAAGCGGGTTGTTACGGTTTGTTTACCCAGCATAGACCGGAAGAATTCGCGCTGGAACTGCTGGCCGCAGACGCTAGCCCACAGCAACCCGTGGTCTGTCTCGATTTTGCGCCCAGTCACAGCCATGACGACAGCGTCGGCTCGGTCGGTATCGTGTTCCCCGGTGCGCTCAACCCCAACCGCCTCAGTCAATGGTTAAGCGAATTACTCCAGACCCGCGGTCAGGATATCTTCCGCATGAAAGGCATACTGGATATTGCCGGCGAGCATGAACGGTTTGTGTTTCAAGGGGTACACATGCTGTTCGACGGCAGCCCCGGTGGTGCCTGGGGGCGTGAGGAACGGGTCAATCGGATGATTTTTATCGGTCGTAACCTCGAACGTGCTGAGCTGGAACAAGGTTTGCGCGGCTGCCTCGCATGAGTACAGCTTTACCAAAACCCCGTCTGGTGTTTCGTTGTCAGTTGCAAGACTATTCGACGGCCTTGCAGTGGGGCGCTGGCTATCTGGCAGCCGCCGACGCCCAGGGCGAGTTATACATTTATCGGCCAGACGGCCAACGGCAACGACAGGTGATGGCGCATCCCGGTGGCGTATTGGCCGTAGCCTGTCAGCCCGATACCCAACAGTTTGCCAGCAGCGGCCAAGATGGCCAGGTATTGCTGTGGTCGCTGGACGGTGACCTGATGCCCTTGAAGTTACCGCAATCCGGGCAATGGGTCGAGTCGCTGGCCTGGAGTCCGGACGGACGCTGGTTGGCACTGGGCTGCGGGCGGGTCGCCGCGCTGTACGACGCCAATGGTCAATTCGTGGGGGCCACGGCGTCGCATCCCGCTACTGTCGCCGATATCGCCTGGTCTCCCGATGGCCGCTATCTGGCGACGGGCGGGTATCAGGGGGCGCGCCTCTGGAACGTCCCCGAGCTGACGCTGGCGCACAATCTGTTCTGGCAAGGGGCGTTATTAAATTTAGCCTGGAGTCCGCACGGCCACATTCTAGCCGCCGGTTGTCAGGATCGCACGGTGCATTTCTGGTATCTCGCAGACGGCAACGACGCCATGATGGCCGGTTATCCCCTTAAACCCAGCGGCCTGAGTTGGAGTCCGGACAATAACTGGCTGGCCACAACCGGTAGCAGCGATGTCACGCTGTGGCCATTTGATCCACCGGGACCAGAAGGACGCCGCCCCCTGCTGCTCGCACTGCATGAGGCCCCTGTCAGCGCTGTGGCTTTTGCACCTCGCCGACCCTGGCTGGTCTCGGGCTGTCGTGACGGTTACGTCGCCCTCTGGCGAGTCGGCGAAGGCGACGAACCGGTGCAGGGCTTGCAAATGCGCGAGCAGGTAGTGGCTTTGGCATGGAGCCAGCTCGGCGATGATCTACTGCTCGCGGCGGCTGCCGCCAACGGTGATATCGGCGTGTGGAATGTGGCTTGAAAGGCGGTTTGCTGGCGCGAAACCACCCTAGCACAGCGTGAACCTAACGCTGCCGGATTGGGTGTCCAACCCTCAACTGAGACGCCGGCTCTGATACACTGTCGATTTTGCTTGAGGATCCATCATGTTTGAATCACTCAACGAACGCTTACAAGAAACCCTGAAGCGGGTACGCGGTCAAGCGCGGCTGACTGAAGACAATATCAGGGATGCCTTGCGCGATGTGCGTATGGCGCTGCTGGAAGCCGATGTGGCGTTGCCCGTGGTCAAAACCTTCATCGACCAAGTGCGCGAACGGGCGATAGGCCGTGAAGTCACCCACAGCCTGAACCCCGGTCAGGTGATGATCAAGGTTGTCAACGAAGAGCTGGTGCGGATTATGGGCGAGGAAAACGCCGCCCTGAACCTCAAAACCCAGCCGCCTGCGGTTATTTTAATGGCCGGTTTGCAAGGTTCCGGTAAGACCACCAGCAGCGCCAAACTCGCCCGGCTACTGCAAGAGCGCGAGAAAAAATCGGTTCTGCTCGTCAGTTGCGATGTTTACCGCCCCGCCGCTATCGAGCAACTGAAAACTTTAGCGGGCGAAATCAAAGCAGGATTTTTCCCCAGCACTCCCGATCAGTCCCCGCTGAGCATTGCTAAAGCGGCCTTGGCCGAAGCAAAGCTGCGCCAATTTGATGTATTGATTGTTGATACCGCCGGACGTTTGCATATTGACAGTGACTTGATGGGCGAAATCAAGACCCTGCATGACGCACTCGATCCGATTGAAACCCTTTTCGTGGTCGACAGCATGACTGGTCAGGATGCGGCTAACACGGCCAAAGCCTTTGACGAAGCCCTGGCCCTGACCGGGGTGGTGCTGACCAAGACCGATGGTGATGCCCGTGGCGGTGCCGCTTTATCGATTCGACAAATTACCGGCAAACCGATTAAATTTCTAGGCGTGGGCGAGAAAACCGCTGCCTTGGAACCCTTCCACCCTGATCGCGTGGCCTCGCGGATTCTCGGCATGGGCGATGTGCTGAGCCTGGTCGAGGACATCGAGCGCCAAGTTGACCAGAAACAGGCTGCGAGACTGGCGCGCAAATTCCAAAAGGGCAAGGGTTTTGATCTGGATGACTTTCGTTCGCAGATGCAGCAAATGCAAGGCATGGGCAGCATCAGCGACATTCTGGAAAAAATCCCTGGCATGGCTGATTTACCTGAAGCCGTCAAAGCCCAGGCCGATGACAAACAGGTGCGCAAAATCATTGCCATCATCAATTCCATGACCCCACAGGAACGCCGATTCCCTGACACCATCAACGGCTCCCGCAAACGCCGTATTGCCATCGGTTCGGGCAATCAGATTCAAGATGTGAATCGCTTACTCAAGCAGTTCAAGCAATCACAGAAAATGATGAAGAAAATGAAAGGCGGTGGTATGGCAAAAATGATGCGCGGTCTGCAAGGACGTTTTCCCGGCGGTGGCGGATTTCCGGGTGGTATGCCACCGATGCGTTAGAGTTATTTTATTTTCCGGTAAGATCACGTATAATTACTCGTTTATTTTGCCATCGCAAATCTGTTGAGAGGACTTAATCCATGGTCACCATTCGCCTAGCTCGTACCGGTGCTAAGAAGCGACCTTTTTATCACGTTGTCGTCTGCGACAGTCGCAGCCCGCGTGATGGCCGCCATATTGAACGGCTCGGTTATTTTAACCCGATTGCCAGCGGCCAAGAACTCCGCCTGCATCTGAATCAAGAACGTGTTGACTATTGGCTGGGCCACGGAGCGCAAACCTCCGCGCGAGTGGCTGCGCTGATCAAGCAAGCCAGGCAACACGCTGCGCCGGTATCGATTGAGGCAGCCTGATTCCATTGTGATCTGAGCGGCGATGACAGAGTGGGTCGTCATGGGGCGAGTGGCAGGGCTGTTCGGTCTGCAAGGCTGGGTGAAGCTGATCTCACATACCGAACTCCGCACGGATATCCTCGACTATCAGCCCCTATACTGGCAAACGCCTGAGGGCTGGCAGCCGGTAACCTTGGAACAAGGTCGTGCGCAAGGCAAAGGGATTATCGCTAAGTTTGTCGGTTTTGATGACCGGGATGCAGCGGCGCGGCTGGTGGGCAAAACCTTAGCCATCACCCGGCAGCAACTGCCCGTCATCGCTGATGAAGAGATTTACTGGGCGGACTTACAAGGCCTGCGTGTAGTGACCTTACAAGGCCAAGAGCTGGGAACAATCAGTTATTTGTTCGATACGGGAGCCAACGACGTGATGGTTATCCGCGGTGAGCGCGAACGCTTAGTGCCTTTTATCGCTGAAGTGGTGGATGCTGTCGATCTGGCCGCAGGGATTGTGCGCGTCGATTGGGATCCTGAGTTTTGAAGCGGTGCGTATTGACGTTATCACCCTGTTTCCGGGCATGTTCGACGCCCTGCTGGATTACGGCATTACTGCACGAGCGTTCGACAATCAGCAATTAAACTTAAAAACCTGGAACCCACGCACTGCCGCGCAGGATCATCATCGCAGTGTCGATGATCGTCCCTACGGTGGCGGACCGGGAATGGTGATGAGCGTAGCGCCATTGCGGGCGACGCTGCGTCAGATGCAGGCGGAGGCTGGACAACGTGGCCGGGTGATCTACCTAAGCCCGCAAGGGCGAGTGTTAGACCAGGCGGGCGTTATCCGACTGGCCGCTGAACCGCATTTGGTGCTGATCGCTGGGCGTTACGAAGGCGTCGACCAACGTCTGCTGGAACGCGATGTTGACGAAGAATGCTCGATTGGTGATTACGTGCTCAGCGGCGGCGAGCTGGCGGCCATGGTGCTTATTGACGCCCTGACCCGCTGGCAGCCCGGTGTTTTGGGTGATCCTGAATCAGCGCAACAGGATTCGTTCAGCCAGGGTTTACTGGATCATCCCCACTACACCCGGCCGGTTGAAATAGACGGCCAACAGGTACCACCTGTACTGTTAAGCGGCGACCATGCGGCGATAGCCCGCTGGCGTTTGCAACAATCACTCGGGCGCACCTGGCTGCGACGCCCCGATGTATTGCAGCGTTTGGCATTGCAACCCCAACAGCAT
>SKOM01000092.1 GCA_007120095.1 Candidatus Competibacteraceae bacterium
CCATTGAACAGGGACGTATGGACAGCGAGGATAATCCTCTGCGCAATGCGCCGCATACCGCCGAGAAGCTAGCCACCGACTGGCACCATCCCTATTCACGCGCTCAGGCGGCGTATCCCGTCGCTTCGCTGCGTCAAGCAAAGTATTGGTCACCGGTGGGCCGGGTCGATAATGTGTATGGGGATCGCCATTTGGTGTGTAGCTGTCCGCCGCTCAGTGCCTATGAGCCACTGGCCTGATCAGAGGTAATCATTCAGTCCCCTCTCCCCCATTCAAAGCCCCTCACCCCAACCCTCTCCCAAAGGGAGAGGGAGCTTAAGGCAGGGGTTCTGAATGCTTACGATCAGCGCGGGCGCGCTCGCAGAATAAACGAATGGCTCAGCCACGCGCCAAGCCAAGGCAAACGCCGCAGCAGCGTGCGCGTGGTACGGGTTTCCAACATCCACTGCAAGCGTTGCAGGCGGGCGGGCAGAATCGGCAGCCATTCCACGGCGACCACCTGCAAGCCTGCTGCCTGGGCGGTGGCGGATAAGCCGCGTACCGTATCGTAACGCAAATGCGGTAGCTCACCACGGCGGCGACGACGCCACTCGATAATCTGGGTGGGTAAACACCGGGCGTTCAGGGCATCAACCCAGAGTTCGCCGTCGGCGTTCAGCACCCGAGCCATCTCTTGCAGCGCCTCGGTGGTACTGTCCAAAGCCTGCATCACCCCAAAACACAACACGCCTTGTGCATAACCGTCCGGAAACGGCAAACAGCGGATATCGGACGCGACCCAGGGAATATCCGCCGGGCTGCGAGCACGGGCCTTGTGTAATGACGGTGCTGAGTAGTCGATGCCCAGCACGGTATAGCCTTGGCGATGCAATAATCGGCTATAGGTACCCGCACCGCAGCCGATATCCAGCCATATACCGGGGGTGCCGGGATGGGCATCCCACAGTTGGATGAATTGGCGTACCCGCGTGGCTAAACCGGTGCGTGACCAACCGGCAATGTCGGCGTCATCGTCCATTAGGCGACCGCGTTCGACGAAACGCCGCCGCCAGCGTTGTTCAAATGCAGAGTGATTCACAGCAACTATCAATTACCTGATAAGAGGATCGCCGATAATAGTACCAGAATAACCGGCGCTAGCCTGCAAGCGATAATCAAGGACTGCTGCATTATGCGCTCAATATTCGACTGATATTAAAAAATAATATTGGAAATTTTCAGGCAGAAGTAGGTTGAATGATGCCGTAATGACAAAGAGTTTCATAAAGTATTTGGTAGACCAGACAGACGATGTCTGGATATTGATACGGCGTGAATAAGCCCTTCCAGAACCAAAGTGAGCCTCGCCAATCCGGCTCCAACCATAGAGTTATCGCCTTTCCATTTGATACACGGACATCGTTTTGGCATTGAACAGCATATATAATGTTCTGATGATAGACTGATTTATGTACACCTAGAGCTTTCTAAATCTAGTGACTTAGTACGGCTGTCAAATAGAACGGCGATAACAACTGTTCCTTGATTCTTTTCCGTAATTGACTATGCTGGCTCTTATGAGCAGCGTAATGTCGAGCATGTGCTCGTCAATGGTGCTTATACGTCGCAAATGGACTCAACCACGGGTTTGCTGCAAGGCCAGCGAGTGGGCGATACGTTTTACCGGGCAACCGGGGACGTTCTCCAGGCGGATCATAACGCGGCTCTGAACGTGATGGCTCGGCTGGCTGATCCCGAAACCATGCGGTTTACGCCCTATCGGGGAGTGAAGCGGCTGTTGTGGGCATGTTCTCCGGCGCCACTGAACGTCAAGAGGCTTGAGTTGGGCGATTCGTCGCGTCAACCAAGTGCGGATAAGTCCATTGAGCACGTTTGATCAAGTTAAATGGAACAGTTTACAAGACTCCCTGGCAAGGGGATCTGAGAGTCAGCGATCGAAACCACATGAGCGCAGAAGTCATCGGCCTTAGTCCAGAAGTCGAAACCATGCTCGTTACGGCAGGGCTTCCCGTGTCCGACCTGTCACCCAGCCCCAACCTCATTCTGCTGGGCGTTCACCAACAAGGTCAGCTCCTGGGCGCGGTCGGCATTGAGGCTTATGGTACAGAGGGCCTGCTGCGCTCTTTGGTCGTTGCACCAGATCACCGCAGTGCTGGTCTGGGTTTGCGTCTGATGTCTGATGCAGAGAGCTGGGCAGCAGCGCGCGGAATCAGAACGCTATACCTTCTCACCACAACGGCAGCCGAGTTTTTTGAGAAGCGCGGTTATGAAGCCATCGCACGATCTGAGGCTCCGGCATCTATCACCGCAACGGCTCAGTTCAAAGATCTGTGTCCAGCTTCATCCACACTCATGCGTAAAGTGTTGACCGCTAACCATTCACTCCAAAGGACTCCAGCGGCGAGCGATTACCCCACTGCCGCTCGATCAAGATCCCCCTCGCTGCCAAAAGCATCCTGATATCCTAATCGCTTAGGGGGGTGAACGCTTACCTCGCGATGGCACCCTTGCCCTTCTCCTAACCTTCGGCTCTGCGAATACCTGGTGAGAAGACTTGCACCTCTCTAGCTTCGTGCCATGCCCGGCACACACGTCTGAATTCAGCGGCGCGCTTCAGCACGTCCGCTGGAGCGCCTTGTTCGAGCGCTTCGTTCATCTTGGGCTCCGACTTTGCAATAGGCGGCGTACCACGAAGAACTCATAAGCGTAGAAGTCTGAATAGCGGCGGTGCATCCTGGGCTCCTCGGCAAGCTGGTCGAGTATGGCCGTGGCTTCAACATCGTCGGAGTACTTTCCGCGCACCTCGGCGATGCGCGTTTCCATGGGCGTGTAGAAATCGTCCCACCATGCCTCGTCGGGGAGGGTGAAGTGCCCGACCAGATCGAATCCGCATTCCCGAATCGCCGCGACATCGTCATCCACCCAACCCATGGTCGGATAATCCAGTTCGAACCCCGCCTTGACCGCGGGAGGCGGATTCTCTTTGCGCCAGACCGCATCGGTGAACGCAAGGTAGCCGCCGTGCCGCAGCAAATCGTGACAGACGCGCAACGCGTTGCGCAACCCGATGTTGTAAAGTGCGCCTTCCGACCAGACGAGGTCGAAGCTCCCGAGCAGCTGCCCCGGGCTGGCCATGTCGCCGACGATGGCGCTGACGCGCTGCGCCAGTCCGCGCTCGGCGATGGCCGCCCGCAGGCGTGCGATGCTCGGCGCATGGCTGTCGATGGCCACGATGGAACCCGACGGAACAAGCCCGGCCAACTGGAGGGTTTGCCCGCCGACCCCGCAACCCAGATCGAGTATAGCGGCGGAAGGTGGCAGGTCGCGGCAAAGTCCGAGGACTCTCGCGGCGCAAGCGCGGTTGCCGGGCCCCTGGCGAGGCAGGTTTTCATAGACCTCGAAAAAAATCTCCCAGAAACGGGGGCCGGGCTGGTTCATGTGTTCTGCCTTTTCTGACGGTGACGCACCATGAGTACATATCGCCCGTTCGGAACATCGTCGAATTCCCTATCCTTGCGGAACCCCGCCTTGGCGAATGCCCGCTGCGAGGCTAGGTTGCCCAGCTGAGCACATGCCATCACGAACGGCACCGTTGGGTCGGACAACGCAGTCTCCGCGACGAGGCGTATGGCGGACGAGCCGATTCCCAGCCCGACGGCATCGATCTCGCCGATCATGATGTCGATGTCGATCACGCTCGTCGAAATGTCGGCGAGGCCGGCTATGTCGAGCTCATCGCGTGTGGGGTGCTGCCAGAACACGAGCCCGACTTTGCGGCCGTCAGCCTCGATGATGGCCCGACTATTCCCGTTGATTCGTGATCCGTTCAGCAGACGGACGTTCGCATCGGGATCTCCCCAAGCGCCACGCACATGGTCCGCCTGCAGCCACAGCTCGATGAGCGGCAGGTCATCGTTCGTGATATCGCAAAGGCCCAGGGTCATGACGATCTGCCTCCCCCGAGATTTGGTCTCCTTATCTTGGGTCACACCCTCTCCGACTTCCATTGCTGGCACTCGAACGGCAAAGCGCACTGACGCGCTTTAGCGCGTTCGCGTGACGCGACTGGTTACGCCCTGCGATCTGCGGGGGAGTCCGAGTTCCAGGGTCGAATATTGCTCAGCTGATCGGCCAGAGCATCTTCAGCCACCTCAGTATCGTAAGCAGCTTGCGTCCGAAGCCAATAGCCATTGGATAGCCCAAAAAGGGATCACGAATTAATAGTGACGCATCGCGTCAATAACGTCAAGCGTCACTGTGGCAAGATGGTGCAGCTGAGATGGGCATAACGTCTAAGCTAAGCGGCGGCTTTGGAGCACAGTGGAAAAGCCGTCCGGCGGAGACCCGGCAGGGCCGGAGCGAACTTGAGCGACTTTGTTATGCAGCGGAGATTACCGCCTTCTCGGTGCTCGACGGTAGCTCTAGCGTTACGAAAAGCTCTTGCGGATATAGGTAGTCCTCTCCAGACTCGTCTTTGACTCGAATCTGTCCCAGACTCTCCGCATCTGGATCCGGGATGACCTCATAGAGTTTTCGCCGCTCCAGGGAGGCGGGATACTCTTCGTTGTCGATACAGATTACAAAATTCTGATTCATTTATATTTTCCAGAAAACGCTTGATCTTGAATTCCTTGCGTCCGATTCCAGTAGCTTCGTACCAGTGTATCTCTGCGGGGCGTTCTTCGCCACTCGGCAGCCGGACAGTGGCGAAACCCTTGCGCTTCCGCCATCTTCCCTTACCATTACCCTGATAACTCCAAAACCATGCCTATTTGCCTTGATAACTTGATATGAGCTATAAATTCGGGCATATTTGTTTATCAACATACTGTTACGTAACCATAGTAGCTACCCACCTAAACTCAAGTTAACAATCGCTGATCTTGTTGGACGAGGTTCGTCGCCTCATGCGGCTCAAATATCATTCGCGGCATACCGAACGTGCGTAGTTCGAGTGCATCAAGCCGTTGGTGACGTTTCATCAACTGACTCAACGAGCTGATCAGTTTGAACACCACGAGGCCAAGATCGAAGCGTTTTTAAGCGATCTGGCGACCGAGCGCAAGGCGGCCTCTAACCATTAGATTTCCATGCACAGGCAACAACAGGGCGAGTCGCTATACTATCAGAATAGCCAGCGTTATCCTGTGCAGGCTATGCTCACGTTTTACCGTCAATCCAAGGAAAATTATGGCAACTACTGATCTGCTGCATCACCTCATTCAGAACTCTGCCGAACGTGATCCCGATGGGGCTGCCCTCAGCCATGCGGCCACGAC
>SKOM01000131.1 GCA_007120095.1 Candidatus Competibacteraceae bacterium
CCCACCGAAGTATCGCCGCTGTCGCGTGCTAATGATGCCAACCCCGAAGTTGCGGATCGCTTTGAGTTGTTCATTGCCGGGCGGGAAATTGCCAATGGTTTTTCCGAATTAAATGACCCGGAAGATCAAGCGGCGCGCTTCCGCGCTCAAGTTCAAGCGCGCGATGCCGGCGATCTGGAAGCCATGTACTATGACGCCGATTATGTCCGCGCCCTGGAGTACGGCTTACCGCCGACCGCCGGTGAGGGCATTGGCATTGATCGTTTGGTCATGTTGCTGACTGATGCGCCCTCGATTCGCGATGTGATTTTATTTCCACATATGCGACCCGAGTCCGCAGCCCGTTAGCGCTGTGTGATTATCATGCAGGGTGTTTGCCCGGACACCCTGCGGTGAAACCAAGCCATGCTGAATCACGGCTCTTCCCCACGTCATTTAACCACTTTGTTGGCGCATTGTCTGGTTCAACCAGGCGACTCCGTCAGCGTTGCTGAGCTGCTTGCCGCCTGTGGTGATCGGGCTATTGGTAGTTTGCTGCTGCTGTTGGCGGCACCGAATATTTTACCTCTGCCACCGGGCAGCGCTTCGATCATGAGCATTCCGATTATGTTCATGGCCGTGCAATTAGTCCTCGGACGGCGGACGTTATGGTTACCCCGGCGGGTACTCAACCATCGTTTTGACCGTACACAATCTCACGTCGTGGCCGCGCGTTTATTACCGTGGTTGGCCAAGTTGGAGCGTCTGCTTAAACCCCGGCTGAACTGGTTGTTTGGTAGGGTACAGGATCGTTTGGTTGGTGTCGCCTGTTTGGGGCTGGCTATATTGATGTTTTTACCGATTCCGCTGGGTAACCTGCTGCCCGCGCTGGCCTTGACGGCATTTGCTTTGGGCTTGATGGAACGCGACGGGCTGCTGACGGTATTCGGATGGTTGCTCACGGCCATTTGTGTTGTGGTTTTCGCGACGCTGTTTGGCTCATTATGGCTTTTTTTTCGTAACGTGCCCCTGCTCATCATGGGCAGTTGAGTCCGACCCGATCATAACGATAATGAGGGTAAGTGACTATTTCATATCTGGAAAAAAGAGAGAATGGCTATAATATCGAGACCAATATAGCCAAAATGAGTCCGCCGAGAAGTCCTGCAATGATTTTCATCACTCACCGCTGTACCAACTGAGCCTGCTGTGGATCATCAGTACAGTAGACAGGGTGATGAGTCTGGTCATCAGGGCGAACGACTGTGTGAGCCGTTGACACCGCGCCCCATAGGGGGGGCTAAGGGGCGCGGGTGGGGGATTTAGGCGATTTCTACTAACTCTAGATCAAAAATCAGCGCTTGTCCGGCGAGCGGATGATTAGCATCGACCGTGATGTTTTCTTCGGCAATATCGGTGACGGTCAGCATTAAGGGGCGGCCATTCGGATCATTGGCTTGCAGTTGCATGCCAACCTGCAACGACTCTTGAATCGTCTCGGGCAATGCCGATTTCGGTATTTCTTGTATGGCCTCATCGTGGCGCGGTCCATAAGCCTGTTCCGGCGCGATCTCGACGGTTTTGGTGTCGCCTTGGCTCATGCCAACGACCGCTTGTTCAAAGCCAGGAATAATCTGGCCTTGGCCGATGACGAATTCCAGCGGTTGACGTTCCAGAGAGGAATCAAACTCGCTGCCGTCGTCTAAGCGACCGGTGTAGTGAACTTTAACAGTATCACCTTGCTTGGCTTCAGACATACACAATGCTCCTGATTGGGGAGTGGTAGAGCGCCTCAAGGTAACCCATATCCAGGGTGAATCGCAAGGCTTGGCCGCAATAATCGCTTGACATTACGATATCCCTGTGTTTTAATACGCCCCAATTAACTGATTTTGAAATTATTTTATTTTTTAATCCAAAATAAAACGAAATTAAAACGATAAGATACAGATTATCTTTCTCTCGTAACCCGCAACTTTCAGGTTCCACCATTCGACAGAAACTATTCTGATGATCTGAGTCCGCAACCCAATGGCGGTGGTGTCTATAACCGTCTGAATTTGCTAAACGGAGATCAACTGTGAACCAGAAGCACCCCAATATTGTTTCCATTAATGCCCCGCGTAGCCTAGGTTTGCGCCTGCGCAGTCCACAACTGAGTGACGGCGCGGCGATTCATCGTCTGGTTGATGAATGCAAGCCCCTGGATCTGAATTCCGTGTACAGCTATTTATTGCTCTGTAAGCACCACCGCGAAACCTGTGTGGTTGCCGAAGAGCAAGGCAAAATTATCGCGTTTGCCTCAGCGTATATTCCCCCTGGTTCGCCAGATACCTTGTTCATTTGGCAAGTGGCCGTGGGGTCGCGAGCACGGCGCCGGGGGTTAGGTGCCCGCATGGTCAACACGCTGATGCAGCGGCCAGTTTGTCGCCGGGTCAAATACCTGGAAACCACCATCACCCCTTCTAATCGGGCGTCCTGGTCGTTGTTCAACCGTCTTGCTGAACAGCTTGAAGCGGACTGTAATGATCGGGTCTTGTTCGAGGGCGAACACTTCGGGAGTACCGATCATGAACCCGAAGCCCTGCTGCGCATCGGGCCGTTTAATGCCCATGCCGTGCAGCGTATTGCCCAGAGCTGATTAATTCGGAGTTATAATGCAAATTTTTGAAAGACTTGAGTCTAATGTGCGTGGCTATTGCCGCACTTTCCCCACGGTGTTCACCACCGCCCAAGGCGCTGAGCTGCATGATGAGTCCGGCCGCCGCTACCTTGATTTTTTCGCCGGTGCCGGTTCTCTGAACTACGGCCATAATGAGCCGCAGCTTAAGCAGGCTTTGCTGGACTACATCAGTGCCGATGGCATTGTGCATGGTCTGGATATGGCGACCACGTCCAAGCGCCGGTTTATGGATCGTTTTGAGCAATTGATTCTTAAACCCCGTCAACTGAATTACAAATTGCAGTTTACCGGGCCGACCGGCACCAATGCCGTTGAAGCCGCGCTGAAGCTTGCCCGGCTGGTGACCGGGCGCACCAATGTGGTGGCGTTTACCAATGGCTTTCATGGCGTCAGTCTTGGAGCTTTAGCGACCACGGCCAATAGCCATTACCGCGAAGGAGCAGGTATCGCCACTTCGGGCGTGACCTTCATGCCTTATGATGGCTATCTCGGTGCTGAGGTCGATACCCTCGATTATCTCGATAAAGCCCTGGATGATGGCAGCAGCGGTCTGGATCACCCCGCCGCCGTGATTGTGGAAACGGTTCAAGGCGAAGGCGGTATCAATGTCGCTGAGCTGAGCTGGCTGCGGCGTCTGGGACAAATCTGCAAGCACCACGGCGTGTTATTGATTGTGGATGATATCCAAATGGGCTGCGGTCGCACCGGGCATTTCTTCAGCTTTGAAGCCGCCGGCCTGAAACCGGACATCATCACCCTGTCGAAATCCCTCAGTGCTTATGGCCTGCCGTTTGCGATGGTATTGCTCAAACCGGAGCTGGACAAATGGAAGCCCGGTCAGCACAACGGCACATTCCGTGGTAATAACCTGGCCTTTGTCACCGGAGCGGCCGCCTTGGAACAGTTCTGGCAGAATGATCAGTTTCAAGCCGATGTTCAACGCAAAGGTGACATATTGCGCCAGCGGCTTGAGGCTATGACCGCCGATTATCCCGAGCTGAGCGTGCGCGGCCGCGGCATGGTGCAAGCCATTGACTGCCAGGAGGGTGAGCTGGCCGCCCAGATTACCCGCCATGCCTTCGAGCACGGTCTGATTATTGAGACCTCGGGTTCTGATGATCAGGTGATCAAATGTCTGGCGCCCTTGGTGATCGCTGACGAGCAACTACAGCAAGGATTGGATATCCTAGCTGCCAGCGTGAATACGGCTATGGCACGTAAGGCGCGTAAGCAGCAGTTTAAGTTTGGCGCTATGGCCTGATTCAGGCCCTTAACCCTAAAAGGATAGATGATGATTGTCAGACAGTTGCAAGATGCTGAAAAAAGTGACCGCCGGATTGTTGCTGAAAACTGGGAAAGCACCCGAATGCTGTTGAAAAACGACAATATGGGTTTTTCCTTCCATATTACAACGATTTACGCCAACACCAGTACACCGATTCATTACAAGAATCATCTGGAGGCGGTGTATTGCATCAGTGGTGAGGGTGAGATCGAGACCGCTGCGGATGGCAAAGTGTATCCGATTAGCCCCGGCACCCTGTACATTCTCGATCAGCATGATCCGCATATTTTGCGGGCGCATTCAGAGATAAAATTCGCCTGCGTGTTTAATCCGCCGCTGCATGGCACGGAAACCCATGATCCCAGCGGGGCCTATCCCTTAGAGGCGGATGCCATCAGCGACGCCTAGTCGGCTCCGGTATAAACCAGTGGCCAGTCCCGACGACTCACCAGGGGAAGCACCCGCTGAGTCCGTGGCGGGACAGCCGCTGTATCCGTATGTTCTACACACACCGCCAGCCGATGGTGGTCATCGGGACTCGCCCGCCATAAGACCCAGCGTTCCGCTGTATCGTGCAGTGAGTCCGTGAGCTGCAGGCGAATGGCTTGCCCAGACGTGAACACCACACTGAACTGTCTCAACCCTCCGCTTAAACCGAGTCCACGGGCTTTAAGATACGCTTCTTTCACCGTCCAGTGGGCGATAAACGCTTCCTGACGCTGTTCTATGGGGGAGTCTCGCAACGCCGCGTATTCGTGTGCTGAAAAAAACCGCTGCGCAATCGCCAAGACATCATGCTTGCGCTGCACGCTTTCCACATCGATGCCGATTTCACCGTGATCAGCCACAGCGCAGGCCATTAATCCTTGGGTATGCGACACATTAAACCGCAGACCCTGCGCTTGTGGATTGACGATTTCCGGGCGACCCTGCGGTCCAGGCTGAAAGCGCCAGGCTGAAGGGGGCAGGGGACGGTAATGGCTGAGCATGGTGCGTACCAGAACCCGGGTCAGCAGGTACGAGTGCTGTGCAGCCGGACGCTGTAAATGCTGATAATGGTGGTGCTCGGTGGAGTCCAGCAACGCCTGGTAGCACGGCTGGAGTTCAGGCGTATGGGCCTCATCAGGCCATAGCAGCCAGATCTGCGGGCCTGGCAGCCGTGCTGAAGATCTCTGGGTCGGTTCGCCGTTCGGTTCAGCGTGCCGGGTCATCGTCTAAACGCTGATAAGCCCACGCTATGAGGCTATTATCCAAAGTGACGATAATGCGTTGATAGCGCCAACCGAGGCGTTCATAACGATCCAGTGCGCGCAGTTCCTGGTCATTGAC
>SKOM01000044.1 GCA_007120095.1 Candidatus Competibacteraceae bacterium
ACCTGAATTTCATCGGTGGCAAACCGCCGGGCGAACTCACCACCAGCGACAAAGCGTACACTATGCTGGAGGGCATATTGCTGATCCGGATCCTCGCTCTCGGGCCAGCGATGATCAAGCCGTCCGGGGATGTGGTGAATGGCCGGATGCAGGCTACCGCCAAAGGCGACATTTAATTCCTGAAATCCCCGGCAAATGGCCAGCAACGGTAAACCGCGTTCCAGCGCCAGGGGAATCAGGCCCGGTGCATCTGCCTGGCCGATAGTCAGGGCATCACGCGCTCGATCAAAAGGTTCATGCTCAGCCGTAGCGGTCGTGGCGTAATACTCCGGGTGAAGATTGGACAAGCTGCCGGTGAGCAACAAACCATCCAAGCGATCCAGCAGGCGCTCTAAATCCAGCCGTCGGGCTAAGGCCGGGATGATCAGCGGAATGCCGCCAGCAATCTCGGCGACAGCGGTTAAATATTTTTCGCTCACCGCGTGGCTGGACTGGCTATTGACCCGTTTGCAATCGGCGCTGACGCCGATGAAAGTGACTGCTGTAATGTGCATCAATCGGTTTCCATGAGGTATAAACAAATAAGCTATGGACAGTGACAGCAATTATGTGTAGCTTTCAAGTGCTGACCTGTTGCGCGACAAACCTCGGCTTGCAGGCGGGGGAGGATGTTCATGCAGCACCGAAATCGGTAACCATTTGGGCGTGTGTGATTTTGCCACCCGCGCGGTCTGCCATGCTTAATAATAATGCCCCTGATATCTAAGGAGAACCCATGGCCTATCAGCATATTCAACTGCCTGAGACCGGGCACAAAATCACTATCGAAGATGGCAAATTGCAGGTGCCTGACCAACCTATTCTCGGCTATGTCGAAGGCGATGGCATCGGCCCTGACATCACCCGCGCCTGTCTACGGGTATGGGATGCCGCAGTAGAGCAGGCTTATGGCGGACAACGCAAGATCCACTGGTGTGAGCTGTTCATGGGTGAAAAAGCCGCCAGCCTTTACGACGGTGATTATTTCCCCGCCGAAACCCTGGCCGCCATCCAGGAGCTGATTGTCGCCATTAAAGGGCCTCTGACTACGCCTGTTGGCGGTGGTTTCCGCTCATTGAATGTAGCACTGCGTCAAGAGCTGGATCTGTACGCCTGCGTTCGCCCGGTGCGCTATTACGACGGTGTGCCCTCGCCGATGCGCGAGCCGGAAAAAGTCGATGTGGTGATTTTCCGTGAGAATACCGAGGACGTCTATGCCGGTTTGGAATACCGCAGCGGCGATCCTGATAACCTCAAACTGGCCAAATTCCTGCGCGAGGAAATGGGGGCCAAGTTTTTCGAGGATGCGGGTTTGGGGATTAAACCCATCAGCCCCTTCGGCAGTCAACGTCTGGTGCGCAAGGCGATTCAATACGCCATAGAGCATGGCCGCGAAAGTGTCACCTTGGTGCATAAAGGCAACATCATGAAATTCACCGAGGGTGCCTTCCGTAACTGGGGCTATGAACTCGCTAAAGAAGAATTTCCCGACCACACCATCACCGAAGAAGAGCTTTACGACCAGTACGGCGGCAAGCGCCCCGAGGGTAAAGTGGTCATCAAAGACCGCATCGCCGACATTATTTTCCAGTTGCTGCAACTGCGCCCGGAAGAATTCGATGTCTTAGCCACGATGAATCTCAACGGCGATTATCTGTCGGACGCCGCTGCGGCTGAAGTCGGTGGTATCGGCATCGCCCCGGGAGCCAATATGGCTGACCATGTGGCGGTGTTTGAGGCCACCCATGGTACTGCGCCGAAGTACGCTAATCTGGATAAGGTCAACCCTTCGTCACTGCTGCTATCCGGCGTGATGATGCTGGAATACATGGGCTGGACTGAGGCGGCGGATTTGATCAATGCGGCATTCCCCTTAGTGATCGGCGATAAAACCGTGACCTACGACTTCGCCCGGCAAATGACCGGTGCTCAAGAAGTCAAAACCAGTGAATTTGCCAATTGCCTGATTCGCAAAATCCAATCGGGGAGAAATATCATGCAAGTCGAGCGTGAGCGGCGTAAAGCGGCTGAAGAGCAAAAAGCCGTTTTGGAAGCCGAACGGGTCGCTGACCCGACGGCGGCTATGATTGCCTCAGGTCGCCAGCCGTCGTGTGCGGCGGATATTATGACCAAGATCAAAGGCATTTTACCACCGGAGACCTTGGTGACCACCGCTATGCACGTCATGCGCGAGTCCGGTATCGGCTCGATTATTGTGCAGATGAACGATGGCGACTGGGGAATTCTCACCCGGCGCGATGTGGTCAAGAAAATCATCGCGGCGAATAAGTCCCCGGGGCTGGTTAAAGTCGGTGACATTGCCTCGTCACCATTGGTTACTGTTGACCGCAGTGAGTCACTGCTTAAAGTGGCTAATCTGCTTATGGAAAATGATATCCGCCGGGTGGTGGTGTTCGATGAGGTGGGTATGCCGGAGGGGATTGTCTCGGAGAACGGCCTCTTCCGTAACGTCGAAGAGTTCGGCTGGGCGCCTGAAGAATAATGCGCGTTGCCTTGCTGGTCACCTGTCTGGTCGATCTGTTCCGGCCTGCCGTCGGTTTTGCTGCGGTTAAACTGCTGGAACAGGCCGGCTGTCAGGTTGAGGTGCCGGAAGGGCAAACCTGTTGCGGGCAACCGGCTTATAATTCCGGAGATCGGGCGACGGCACAGACCATCGCCCGGCAGGTGATTGCCCGCTTCGAGGGTTATGATTATATTGTGGTGCCTTCGGGGTCGTGTGGTGGTATGGTGAGTCATCACTACCCGGCCTTGTTGGCCGATGATCCCGAGTGGCAGCCGCGTGCCGAACAGCTGGCTGAACGAACCTACGAGCTGGTGAGCTTTCTCACCGATGTGCTCGGCGTAACCCAGGTTGACGCCGAGTTCACCGGCACGGTGACTTACCACGATGCCTGTGCGGGTTTGCGTGAATTGGGGATTAAACACCAGCCCCGCACCTTGCTGAACAGCGTTACGGGTCTGCAACTCAATGAGTTGCCAGACAGTGAGGTCTGTTGTGGCTTTGGGGGGACATTTTGCGTTAAATACCCGGATATCTCCAACCGCATGGTGACGGACAAAGCCCAGCATATCATGGCCAGCGGTGCGGACACGCTGTTGGCCGGCGATATGGGCTGTCTGCTCAATATGGCCGGTAAGCTCAAGCGGCTCGGTGCCCCGATCCAGGCTCGGCATATTGCCGAGGTGCTGGCCAACCAGACCCAATGCCCCGCCATTGGTGAACCCGACTAGGGTACTTGCGACCATGCAGACCACCAGTATTCATTTCAAAGCCAATGCCCGTCGTGCCCTTGCCGATGAATCCTTGCAGCGCTCACTGACCCGGATGCGGGTGGGTTTCCAGCACAAACGTGCTGTCGCGGCGGCCAAACTGCCGGAATTCGAAACCTTGCGCGATCAGGCGCGTGATCTCAAAGATCATGTGCTGGAACATCTCGATTTTTACCTCGAAGCTTTTGAGGCCAAGGTCAAAGAGCAGGGTGGTCAAGTCCACTGGGCGCGGGATGCTGCAGAAGCCCGCCAGATCATCTTAGACATTTGCCAAGCGGTCAATGCCCGCACGGTGACCAAGGGCAAATCGATGATCAGCGAGGAAATCGGCCTCAACAAGCATTTGCAGGCCCACGGATTAACCCCGATTGAAACCGATCTCGGTGAGTACATTATCCAACTGCGCCAAGAACACCCCAGCCATATCATTGCTCCGGCGCTGCATCTGCACAAAGAAGACGTGGCTGAAACCTTCCATCAGCATCACGCCCAATACGGGTTGACCCGCAAGCTCACCCAGGCTCCGGAATTACTCAGCGAAGCCCGCCAGGTGCTGCGCAGCCAGTTCTTAGCCGCTGATGTCGGCATTACCGGAGCCAATTTCTGTGTGGTTGAAACCGGCTCTACCGTGATTGTCACCAATGAGGGCAATGGCGATTTAACTCAGACCTTGCCCAAGGTGCATATTGCCCTGACCAGCATCGACAAGCTGGCACCGACGCTGGATGATGTGACGCTGCTGCTGCGGGTGCTGGTGCGCTCGGCCACCGGCCAGGAAACCTCGGTGTACACCACGTTCTCCAGCGGGCCGCGCCGTGCTGATGATCTCGACGGCCCGGAACAATTCCATGTGGTCTTGCTCGATAATGGTCGCAGCACCATGCTGGGTACTGAATTTCAGGACATGCTGCGCTGTATTCGCTGCGGGGCGTGTATGAACCACTGCCCGGTGTACGGTGCTGTTGGCGGTCATGCTTACGGTTGGGTGTATCCCGGCCCTATGGGCGCGGTGCTGACGCCGCAAATGACGGGTATTGATCAGGCCGGTCACCTGCCCAATGCCTCAACATTTTGCGGGCGCTGTGAGGCGGTATGCCCGGTACGCATCCCCTTGCCGAAGATGATGCGCCACTGGCGGGAACGCGAATTTCAGCGCCACCTCAGCCCCCGCAGTGTGCGCTATGGTCTCCGGGCCTGGTCGTTTGCCGTGCGCCGTCCGGCGCTGTATCAGCGTTTGGCCGGGCTGGGTGCCTGGTTGCTCAAGCGCTTAGCCCGCGGTCGCGGACGTTTAAGTCGTTTGCCGCTGGCGGGTGGCTGGACGGCCGGGCGCGATTTACCGGCACCGAGCGGCCACACCTTTCAACAGCAATGGCGGCGACGGGGGCGAGGCGTATGAGCGCTGCCCGGGAGGCCATATTGACCACACTGCGTCGCCAGCTCAAACGCGGCCCGTTGAGCGATGAATCCCGCAGCCGTTTACAGCAGCGCCTGGCGCAACCACCGCGCCATACGGTACCCCAGCGGGGTTTATTGCCCCACAGCGAGCAAATCGGGTTATTCATCCGGATGGCTGAACAGGCCGATGCCAGTGTCCAGCGTCTGTCTACGTCTGCAGCGATACCCGCAGCCATTGCCGACTATATCCAGCGGCATAATCTGCCCAGTGAACTGGTGATGGCCCCTGATCCCAGTGTGTCGGAATTGCCTTGGGCGGAACAAGCGCATTTACGTACTCGTGTGGGTGCGGCAGGCGATCAGGATAAAGTCTGTGTGTCGCCGGCATTTGTCGGCATCGCTGAAACCGGTACTCTCATGCTGTTGTCGGGGGCGCAAACGCCGACCACGCTGAATTTTCTACCCGACGCCCATATTGTGGTGTTGCCTGCTGAACGGATTGTCGGCCCCTATGAAGACGCCTGGCAGCGGCTGCGCGAGCAACAGGTTGCCCTGCCGCGCACGGTGAATCTGATCACCGGGCCGTCGCGCAGTGCCGATATCGAACAAACCCTGCAACTCGGCGCCCACGGCCCGATGCAATTGCACATCATCATTCTTGACCATCCATCATGATGCGGCGCACGGCTTTTTTCATCTCCGACAGTACCGGCATCACCGCCGAGAACCTCGGTCGGACGTTGCTGACTCAGTTCGAGTTTCTAGAATTTAATCACAGTGCGCTGCGGTTTATTAACACCTCGGATCGCGCCGAGTCTGCACGCCGTTTAATCGAGCGGGCTGCGGAACAAGACGGCCACCCGCCACTGGTGTTTAGCACGCTGCTGGATAGCGCTACCCGTGCAACCTTACAAACGGCACACTGTGTTTATTTGGATTTATTCGAGACGTTCATCAATCGTCTGGAACACGAACTGGGGGTGTGCTCGCAACCGGTACGCGGTCATTCCCACGGCTTGACCGATCATGAACATTATTTTTCCCGTATGGACGCGATTAACTACACACTCAGTCATGATGACGGCTGTGCGGTAGCCCATTTAGACGAAGCCGATATCATTATGCTTGGGGTATCGCGTACCGGCAAAACCCCAACGTGTTTATACCTGAGTTTGCACTATGGTGTTCGTGCCGCTAATTTTCCAATTACGGAAGATGATTTAGACGAGATGCGTTTACCTAAAGTCCTATTACCCCGACGGACCAAGCTGTTCGGTTTGACCACCGAGCCACAGCGTCTCCAGAAGATTCGCCAGGAACGTTTGCCCAATAGCCGTTACGCGTCGTTGAAACAATGTGAATACGAAGTCCGCCAGGCTGAAGCACTGTACCGCAAATTTGGTATTCCCTGTCTATCAACGACACTGATTTCGATTGAAGAAATCGCTGCCACCATTGTCGATATGGTGGGCATGGAATGCAGCCGTTCGCTGCCTACCGCAGCGCCTCTTTACTCTAACTGAATGTTGAGGAGATCCCCATGAAATCACCCGTTCGCGTTGCCATCACCGGTGCGGCCGGTAATATCGGTTATGCCATGGCTTTTCGGATTGCCGCTGGCGATATGCTGGGTCCTGACCAGCCGGTCATTTTGCAACTGCTGGAAATTACCCCCGCACTGCCGGCTTTGGAAGGGGTCGTGATGGAACTGAATGACTGTGCTTTCCCGCTGCTGGCCGGCGTGGTCACCGGTGATGATCCGCAAGTGGTCTTCAAAGACACCGATTACGCCTTACTGGTTGGTGCCCGTCCGCGTGGGCCGGGCATGGAACGCAAGGACTTGTTGACCGCCAACGGGGCGATTTTTGGTCCTCAAGGTCAAGCACTGAATGCGGTGGCATCCCGCGATGTAAAAGTGCTGGTCGTCGGCAATCCGGCCAATACCAATGCCCTGATTGCGCAAAGTCAGGCGCCGGATCTCGACCCTCGGCAGTTTACGGCCATGACCCGTCTGGATCATAACCGGGCGATCAGTCTGCTGGCGGAAAAAGTCGATGCGCATAACACGGGTGTGCGCAAAATGATCATCTGGGGCAATCATTCAGCCACTCAGTATCCGGACATCAGTCAGACCACGATTGAAGGCAAGCCCGCCAATGAGTGGGTGAATCAGGCCTGGTATCGTGAAGCCTTTATTCCCCGCGTCCAGCAACGGGGTGCGGAAATTATTAAAGCCCGCGGTGCCTCCAGCGCAGCATCGGCGGCTTCAGCGGCGATTGATCACATGCGCTCTTGGGCGCTGGGCACTCCTGAAGGGGATTGGGTGAGCATGGGTATTCCCAGCGATGGCAGCTACGGCATCGAGCCGGGGATCATTTATTCCTATCCTTGTGTCTGTCGCGATGGGGCTTACGAGATCGTTCAAGGCCTGCCCGTTGATCAGTTCTCCCGCGAGAAAATGCACATCACCGAGCAAGAACTGCGTGAGGAACGCGCCAGCGTTGAACACCTGTTGGGCTGAGTCACGATGCTCCGGCCTGCCATTACCACGGGTTTGGCAGCGCTGGAGCTGCCCGCTACGCCCGCTCAGATCGCACAATTGGCGCATTACCTCGATCTGCTGGCGCGCTGGAATCGGGTGTATAATTTGACCGCCGTTCGCGATCCTGTGGAAATGGTCAGTCGGCATCTGCTCGACAGCCTGGCCGTGGTGCCCTGGTTACAGGGCTCACGGATAGTGGATGTGGGCAGTGGTGCCGGTTTGCCCGGTGTGCCTCTGGCCGTAATGCATCCGGCGTTACAGTTCACCTTGCTCGATAGCCATGCCAAAAAGACTCGCTTTATGACTCAGACTTGCGCGGAATTAGCGCTGCAGAATGCCCATGTGATCAGAGCACGAGTGGAGCAGTATTACCCGGCGCAACGGTTTGATTGTATACTCGCCCGTGCGGTTGCCCCGCTGTCACGACTGCTGGAGTTCACCGGCCATCTGTGCGCGCCAAACAGCCGCTTGTTGGCGTTGAAAGGATCGGAGGCCCATAACGAACTGCAACAGTTACCCGCTGCCTGGCGGGTACGCGGCTGCCATCGGCTGCAGGTGCCGGGTCTGGATGCCGAACGCTGGCTGCTGCATTTAGAGCCAAGCGGTCCTGCGACCCATCAGCTTTAGGAGTTGTCGTTTATGGCGCGGATTATTGCCATCACCAATCAAAAAGGCGGCGTCGGTAAGACCACTACCGCTGTGAATTTAGCCGCCAGTTTAGCGGCCGGACGCGCTAGCAATCAGGTGTTACTGGTTGACCTCGATCCGCAAGGGAATGCCACCATGGGGTGTGGTATCGATAAACATGGGGTGCGGGCAACCAGTTATGATGTCTTGCTCAATGAAGTCGATATCAGCGAAGCGCTGCAGTATTCTGAAACCGCGCAGATGCAGATTCTGCCGGCTAACGGCGATTTAACCGGGGCTGAAGTCGCTCTGTTGGATGTGGAATCCGGGCAGGCACGGCTGCGGGGCAGTTTACAGCGGATTGCCGCTAATTTCGATTTTATCTTGATTGATTGCCCCCCCTCGCTCAATATGCTCACAGTCAACGCTTTGACCGCCGCTCAAGGGGTGATCATTCCGGTGCAGTGTGAATATTATGCCCTGGAAGGGTTGTCGGCATTATTGCAAACCATTGATAAAGTGCGCCGTTCTACCAATCCTGAACTGCGTATTGAAGGGATGCTGCGTACCATGTACGACTCGCGCAACCGCCTCGCCGAGGAAGTCTCCAGCCAAATCGAAACGCATTTTGGTAAAGAGGTCTATACTACGATTATCCCGCGTAATGTGCGTCTTGCCGAAGCCCCGAGTTACGGCCAGCCGATCATCGTCTATGACCCCAGTTCACGCGGTTCGGAAACGTATCGAAATCTGGCTAAAGAAGTCCGCCAACGGGCGCGACAACAATCCACCAGCACCAGCGTATTGGACACGGCGGCGGCCGAACGGAGATTGTGATGGCGGCGAAAAAACGCGGTCTGGGTCGCGGGCTTGATGCCCTGCTGGGAGCCACCAGCAGCCAACGCACAAGTCAGACCGATGATGAGAACTCGGCGGTGAGCACGGATGTGACCTTGCGGAAATTGCCGGTGGACTCACTCAGCCGCAGCCCGTTTCAACCGCGTACTCACATCGATCCAGAGGCGCTGCAAGAGCTGGCGGATTCCATCTTGGCACAAGGTCTGGTGCAGCCGATTACGGTGCGTGCCGTCGTCGGTGGGCGCTATGAAATTATCGCCGGTGAACGCCGCTGGCGCGCGGCGCGGCTGGCTGGGCTGAGTGAAATCTCGGCGATTATTTATGAAGTCAGCGATCAAATCGCTATGGCGATGGCGCTGATTGAGAATATCCAGCGCGAAGATCTTAACCCTTTAGAAGAAGCCCAGGCGCTGCAACGGCTGCATCTGGAGTGCCAGCTCACCCATCAACAGGTGGCCGATGCGGTGGGACGCTCGCGCACTGCGGTCAGCAATTTACTGCGCTTATTGGAACTCAGCCCGGCAGTGCGTGAAATGCTTGGCGAGAACAAACTGGAAATGGGTCATGCTCGGGCTTTATTACCGCTGGAACCGACGCTGCAATACGAAGCGGCGGGGCAAATCGTACTGCGCGGCTTGTCAGTGCGTGAAACTGAAGAGTTAGTCCGGCGCCTGCAGCAGAGTAACGGTGCGCCCCCCAAACCCCGGCGTCCGGCGCTCGATCCCAATATTCGCAGTCTGCAGGATGATCTCAGCGCCCGCTTGGGTGCGCGTGTCGCCTTAAAACACAGCGCCTCGGGCAAGGGCAGGGTAGTGATTGAATACAATTCACTGGATGAACTTGATGGGATTTTGGGCCATATTCGCTGATCGCCGACGGATATTATTTGACAGCCCCGCCAAAGCCTGTAAACTACGTGTGCTAGAGCGATCTAGGCGCGTAGCTCAGCTGGTTAGAGCACCACCTTGACATGGTGGGGGTCGTTGGTTCGAGTCCAATCGCGCCTACCAGCTTCCTGAAAAGCCATCCCTACGGATGGCTTTTTGCATTCTGCTATAATCCGCCCTGAATCAAACCCAGTACTATTTGTTTTACCATTAATATGTCGAATGAGGCTCGATCATGCCCTTGATCACGCTCCCTGACGGTAGCGAAAAACATTTCCCTGAACCGGTTAGCGGTTTTGATATTGCCGCCAGTATTGGCTCGGGTTTAGCCAAAGCCGCACTGGCTTTAGAAGTGGACGGTGTGCAACGCGATCTGTCCACTACGCTCAGCCACGATGCCAGGGTACGGATTCTGACTGCCAAGGATGTTGAGGGCCTCGATGTATTGCGCCATACCCTGGCCGCTCAAGTACTGGCGCGTGCCGTCAAAGAGCTTTATCCACAGGCGCGCCTGGCCATCGGCCCGACGATTGATACCGGGTTTTATTACGATGTGGACTTCCCCGAGCCGATTTCTCCGGAGGCCTTGCCGGCCATTGAGGCTCGAATGCAGGAAATTGTTGCGGAGAATCTGCCGGTAACCCGGGAAATGTGGCCGCGTGACCAGGCCATCGATTATTTTCAGCACAAAGGCGAGCATTATAAAGCCCAGATTATCCAAGCCGCACCGGCGGAAGAATCGTACGTCTCATTGTATCGCCAGGGGGCGGACGGTGCCGATGTGTTTATGGATTTATGCTATGGGCCGCATTTACCGACAATCGGCAAAGCCGGTAGTGCATTTCGTCTGACCAGTCTGGCCGGAGCGTACTGGCGCGGCGACAGCAATAATAAAATGCTGACCCGCATTTACGGTACAGCCTGGCCCTCAGAGAAAGCACTTAAAGCCCATTTGCGCATGCTCGAAGAGGCGGAAAAACGCGACCATCGCAAGCTAGGGCGTCAGCTGGATCTGTTCCACAGCCAGGAAGAGGCTCCTGGTATGGCCTTCTGGCATCCCAAGGGCTGGACGCTGTGGCAGCAGGTTGAGCAATACATGCGGGCTGTTTATCAGCACACCGGTTTTCAAGAAGTACGCTGCCCTAATGTGCTTGACGTCAAACTGTGGAAGGCATCAGGACACTGGGATAATTTCAAGGAGAATATGTTTTTTACGGCGTCGGAAAACCGTGACTATGCGATTAAACCGATGAACTGCCCTGGGCATGTACAGATTTTCAAACAACATCTGCATTCCTACCGCGAACTGCCGATCCGTCTGGGTGAGTTTGGCTCCTGTCACCGCAACGAGCCTTCGGGGTCTTTGCACGGTCTGATGCGGGTACGCAGTTTTGTTCAAGACGACGGCCATATCTTCTGCACCGAAGATCAAATCCACGACGAAGTGGTCGCGTTCACCCGCACATTGCAGCAGGTGTATGCGGACTTCGGTTTTACCGATATTTTATACAAGCTGGCTACCCGACCTGAGCAACGGGTCGGCGCGGACGCCGTCTGGGACAAAGCCGAACGGGCTTTGCAGCAAGCACTGGACGGGCAGGGCATCAATTATCAGCTCAATCCCGGCGAGGGCGCGTTTTATGGGCCGAAGATTGAATTCTCGCTGCGTGATGGCATTGGCCGCGTCTGGCAATGTGGTACCATGCAGGTGGATTTTTCCATGCCTGGTCAACTGGGTGCGGAATATGTCGCCGAAGATTCCAGCCGCCGCACTCCCGTCATGCTGCACCGGGCGATGCTGGGTTCCCTGGAGCGCTTTATCGGTATTTTAATTGAGCACTACGCCGGGCACTTCCCGCTGTGGTTAGCGCCGGTGCAATGCGTCGCCATGGGTATTACCGATCACCAGGCCGATGCGGTACAAGCGCTGGCCGGTCGGCTGCGTCAACAGGATTTGCGGGTGGAGACGGATTTGCGCAATGCCAAGGTGTCTTATAAAATCCGCGAGCATTCTTTACAAAAAACCCCTGTTATCCTAGTGTTAGGGAATCGCGAAATCGAACGGGACACCGTTACGGTGCGCCGTTTTGGCAGCAATGTCCAGCAGACCTTGCCTGTCACCGAGCTGATTGAGCGATTGCGTGCTGAAATTTCCAGCAAACGCCTGCCCGAAACGCCGATGAATGCAGCAGCATGATTGAGAACGCCGTGATTCCCCTATATAATTCTCCCTCATCTGCACGGGGCAGATTAAGTATACGAGTCTTATGATTCCAAAAGGAGGATATAACGATCGCCACTACTATTGATAACCGTGTTAATGAGCAGATCACCGTGCCCCGGGTACGGCTGGTCACTGCAGAAGGGGAACAGCACGGCATCGTACCGATCGAAGAGGCGTTGCATATGGCCGAAGAGGCGGGATTGGATCTGGTGGAAGTTGCGCCAACGGCCAAACCGCCCGTTTGCCGGGTGATGGACTTTGGTAAGTTCAAATTCGAGCAGAGCAAAAAGCAGCACGAAGCACGCAAGAAACAAAAGCAAATACAAGTTAAGGAAATTAAATTTCGTCCTGGGACGGACGAAGGGGATTATCAGGTCAAACTACGCAACCTGATACGTTTCCTCAAAGAAGGTGATAAAACCAAGGTCACCCTACGATTCCGGGGGCGTGAGATGGCTCATCAGGATCTAGGTATGAAATTATTGCAGCGGGTCGAAGCGGATCTCTCTGAATACGCGGCTGTCGAGCAGTATCCTAAGCTCGAAGGTCGCCAGATGATTATGGTACTGGCCCCTCGCAAGAAATAAGCAGTGTGACCTCACTCGCGTTGTTAATCCATTAAGCCTTAAATGCGGAGTTATTATGCCTAAGATTAAAACTAATCGCGGCGCGGCCAAGCGGTTTAGCCGTACCGGTTCGGGAAATTTTAAACGTTCCCAATCGCACCGTCGCCATATCCTGACCAAGAAAAGCACCAAGCGTAAGCGTCATCTGCGCGATTTTGCGCTGGTGGCCAGTGCCGATGTGCCGATGGTGCGGCGGCTGCTGCCTTATTCCTGAATCGTCATATTGGTTAACTGAGGTCGTCTGTCATGTCCAGAGTCAAACGTGGGACTACTGCCCACGCCCGTCATAAGAAAGTTCTAAAGAAAGCCAAAGGCTATTACGGTGCTCGCAGTCGCGTGTATCGTGTTGCCAAACAAGCGGTGATTAAAGCCGGTCAATACGCTTATCGTGACCGCCGCCAGAGAAAACGAGATTTCCGTGGCTTGTGGATTGTGCGTATCAACGCCGCTGCCCGTGAGCACGGTTTGAGTTATAGCCGCTTCATTAATGGGCTCAAGCAAGCCGAGATTGAAATCGATCGCAAGGTGCTGGCCGATCTGGCGGTGCACGATAAGGCTGCGTTTGCTGTTCTGGCTGCACAAGCTAAGGCCGCATTCAGCGCCTAAGTGTCTTGGAGTCCTCTGCCCCCAACCTCCTGTTCCCACAAGCAGGGCAGGGGGTGAATGCTTACGATTAAGGAAAACCGCGTGGAAGATTTGCAGCAACTGCTGGTGCAGGCACAACGTGAGATCGCCGCCGCCGACGATTCAGCCGCTTTGGAACAGTTGCGGGTTCATTACCTCGGTAAAAAAGGCCAATTGACGGCTCAGCTCAAACAGCTTGGGCAACTGCCGCCGGAGCAGCGTCCACAGGCCGGTCAAGCCATCAATGAAGCCAAACAAACGCTGCAACAGGCACTGGAGTTGCGACGCCACGCCTTGCAGGCTGCTGATCTGGAGGCGCGTCTGGCCAGCGAGGCGGTGGACGTTACCCTGCCCGGTCGCGGTTCGGGCATCGGTGGACGCCATCCTTTGAGTCGCACACTGGATCGCATCGAGCACTTCTTCCGGCGTATGAGTTTCGAAGTCGCTTCAGGGCCGGAAATTGAAGATGATTTTCACAATTTCGAAGCGCTGAACATTCCAGCTCATCATCCGGCCCGAGCGATGCACGATACCTTTTATTTCCCGAGCGGACTGCTGCTGCGCACCCATACCTCAAATATGCAGATTCGCGTTATGGAGCAGCAACCCCCACCATTGCGGCTGATCGCGATGGGGCGAGTGTATCGCTGTGATTATGATCAAACCCACTCGCCCATGTTTCATCAAATCGAAGGCTTGGTGGTAGATGAAGCCATCAGCTTTGCCGATCTCAAGGGGATGTTATACGATTTCTTACGGGCTTTTTTTGAAGACGATAACTTAGAGCTGCGGTTTCGGCCCTCGTACTTTCCCTTTACCGAACCGTCCGCTGAGGTGGACATTCGCCGCAACGGTGGGGACTGGCTGGAGGTATTAGGTTGCGGCATGGTGCATCCCGAAGTATTTCGTCATGTCGATATCGACAGCGAGCGCTACACCGGCTATGCCTTCGGTCTGGGTGCTGAGCGCCTGACCATGCTGCGCTACGGTGTGAATGATTTGCGCCTGTTTTTTGACAATGATATTCGTTTTTTGCAACAGTTTCGCTAAACACCGAGTGGTCGCGTTTATCTGCCCTTGTGGCAACAGGTCATCCAGCCTATCCGAGACAACAAGATTATGAGAATCAGTGAACATTGGCTGCGGGAATGGGTTGATCCGCCCTTGGACAGTCAGTCCTTGGCTGAACAGCTCACCATGGCCGGTTTAGAAGTGGATGCGGTGATGGCTGCCGGTGCCGATTTTACTCGGGTGGTTGTCGGTCAAGTCGTCGATTTACACCCTCACCCTGACGCCGAACGCCTACGGATTGCTCAAGTTAAGGTGAGCAGCACTCAAACACTACACATCGTGTGTGGTGCTGATAATGTCCGTGTTGGTTTATGTGCGCCCACCGCTTTAGCCGGTGCTGAGCTGCCCGGTGGAGTCACTATCGCTGATACTGAAATGCGCGGTGTGATCTCTCAAGGCATGTTGTGTTCGGCTCGTGAGCTGGGTTTGGGCGATGATGCCAGCGGCCTGATGGAATTACCGGAAGACAGCCTGCCGGGTCAACCTGTGCAGGAATTGTTGGAGCTCGATGATCAGGTCTTTGAGATCGATCTTACCCCGAATCGCGGTGATTGCCTGAGCCTGGCCGGTATTGCCCGTGAAGTCGGTGTGCTCAATCGGCTTGCGGTGACCCCACCGGCCATTCCCACCATACAGCCGTTAAGCGGCAAACAGTTTCCGGTGATGTTAGCCGCCCCCGAGGATTGTCCCCGCTATGCAGGGCGGGTGATTCAGCATGTCGATCCCGTTGCACCGACTCCGTTGTGGATGGTTGAACGTCTGCGCCGGGCGGGTATCCGCAGTCTCGGCCCGCTGGTGGATGTCACCAACTATGTAATGCTGGAACTGGGTCAGCCGCTGCATGCTTTTGATCTCGATAAGCTCGATGCCGGTATTGTTGTGCGCCGAGCAACGGGCGAAGAAAGTTTGGAGTTGCTCAATGGGCAGACCGTCACTCCCGACGAGGATACCTTACTGATCACCGATGCTTCTGGCCCACTGGCTTTGGCCGGGATCATGGGCGGAGCGCGTTCGGAATGCGATGCCCAGACGGTTTCCGTATTATTGGAAAGCGCGTTCTTCGCCCCTTTGGCGATTGCCGGTCGCGCCCGGCGCTATGGGCTGCACACCGATGCCTCGCATCGCTTCGAGCGCGGTGTTGATCCCACCCTGCAGGTGCGCGCGGTGGAACGCGCCAGCCAGTTATTGATCGCCATTGCCGGAGGGCGAGCCGGACCACTGATCGATGTGACAGCCCCGGAGTATCTGCCGACGCACTCTACAGTTATGCTGCGTCATGCGCGTTTGACCCAGGTACTTGGACAGCACATTCTCCCTGAGGAAGTCAGCGATAGTTTGCAACGCCTGGGGATGATGGTTAAGGCGACCGATGCGGGCTGGCGGGTGACACCGCCGCCGTTTCGTTTTGACATTACCCTGGAAGCGGATCTGATTGAGGAAATTGGCCGTGTCCACGGTTACCATCGCCTGCCCAGTCGTCAGCCGCTGGTACGATTACAGCCGGGGTCATGCCCTGAGCGCCGTTTAGATGCCTCACAACTGGCCGATGCGCTGGTGTTGCGTGATTATCAAGAAATCATCAGCTACAGTTTTGTCCCTGCCGATTTGCAGCAGGCTTTGTTACCCCAATACCCGGACATTACGCTGAGTAATCCCATTTCTGCCGATTTGGCCGTAATGCGCTGTTCCCTCTGGCCCGGCTTAATTCGTGCCATGGACTATAACCGCAAGCGCCAACAGGAACGGGTGCGGCTGTTTGAAACCGGTTTAGTGTTTCAGGGTGACCCGACCGCGCCGGAACAAATCGAGATGATCGGCGGGCTGATCAGCGGTTCGCGCTTGTCGGAACAATGGGGTGCCCCGCTGCAAAGCGTCGACTTCTATGATCTCAAAGGCGATGTTGCAGCACTGTTAGCCTTGACCGGCGCTGCCACGGGATTTCGTTATATTGCCCGTTCGCATCCGGCTTTGCATCCCGGTCAGAGTGCCTGCATTGAGCACCAAGGTGAGCCGGTAGGCTGGTTAGGCGCATTGCATCCGGCTTTAGCCAAGCAGTGGGCAGCGGGTACGGGCGTGTTTTTGTTCGAACTGCGTATCAACGCATGGGCACAAGCGCATCAGCCGCTGTTTCAAGCCTTATCGAAATTTCCTTATAGTCGCCGTGATTTGGCTGTATTGCTGGATGAAACAATGACCGCCGAGCGGCTGGTGGAGACTTTGCATAAGCTTGGCGGTTCCGCTTTACGCCATGCCATGGTTTTCGATGTCTATCGTGGCAAAGGTGTTCCTGAAGGCCAGAAAAGCATGGCGTGCAGTTTGATTTTTCAGGGGTTTGAAGACAATTTGACGGATCAAGCTATTGATCGCCTGGTCATTGGTATTGTGCAGGGATTGAAGCAGGAATTGGACGCCAGATTACGCGATTAACTCACTGATGCAGCATTTCAATACATTCTAAGGAGAATAAACATGGCATTAACTAAAGCCGACATGTCTGAGCGTTTGTTTGATAAAATCGGTATGAACAAGCGCGACGCCAAGGAGCTGGTTGAAGCCTTTTTCGAGGAAATCCGCCGCTCCTTGGAGCAAGGCGAACAGGTCAAATTATCCGGTTTCGGCAATTTTGATTTGCGTGACAAAAATGAGCGTCCTGGGCGTAACCCCAAAACCGGCGAGGAGATTCCGATCTCCGCCCGTCGGGTGGTGACATTTCGACCGGGCCAAAAACTCAAAAACCGCGTCGATACCAGGCAGCATGAACTGGCCGGTGATGCTTGAGTTTGTCAGCAAACCGAGTATCATAAGCGTTTGACATCATCGGGGCGTGGCGCAGCCTGGTAGCGCACCTGCATGGGGTGCAGGTGGTCGCAGGTTCAAATCCTGCCGTCCCGACCAACAATACCAAAGGGTTAGAGCTTAGGCGCTAGCCCTTTTTTTGTTG